>NZ_JAQTUH010000002.1:0-300000 GCF_028710345.1 Sulfuricurvum sp.
TGGCTATAGAGAGGGGGAAACGCCCGGTCCCATTCCGAACCCGGAAGCTAAGACCCTCTTCGCTCATAATACTGCATCTTTCAGGTGTGGAAACGTAGGTCGCCGCCTGGCCTTAGAATTTCTCCTTTATTAATAATCACAACCCCTTCTTTTTACAATCACAAATGTTTCTTCTTGCAAATTAAAATCCATCTATTGGCTTTATATTGCTATAACTTAAACATAATTGGCGTATTATAAATAAGTTTTATTTGATAGAATACTCTACTTACTATTTGATTAATACTTATCAATTATAGTATGACCTTTAAAGGAAATTTAATGAATCAACTTGTTTTACCATTAACATTTGAAGATATTAACAATCGTTTTAACGCAGTAGATGTTGATTCAAAAATGATGGAGTTTGTTTCACCAGTTATTGAAACTGAAAAAGAAATTTCAATAATTGCATCTAATATTGATAAATCTGGAAAATTAACTTTTATTTTGGGTCACCCTGGTATTGGAAAGTCAACCTTTTTACATTCTTTAAAATGGCGTAAACATATACCAATACGAGAAGTAATTGATGTTAATGCAAATGATTATTTAGATAATGGTAATCTCAATTCTTTATATGAAAAAATAAATTTTATTTGTAAAAATGAAATAGTAAATAATGACAAAGGTGTATGTGCTATTGTTATTAATTATTTAGAATATTTGGATGAATATGGTGATGAAATTATTAAAGGATTTTTTAGGCGTTTAAACGGTCTATTGCGTGAAAATCCAGTTTTAATTTTGTGGCCTGTAACTGATAAGCATGACGTTGACAAGATGCTTTCGTTTTCTAAGCATGTTTCTGGGACTTTGTATCAACGTGATAAGCAAATTATAAATGTCACTGGTCCTGAGAAAAATGAATATGTAAATATTGCTAAAGCAACAATTAAAGTGCTAAATGATGGTGCAGAGTTATCCGATTTTGGATTAACACATGATGACTTAGTAGAAACATTTAATAATTTTGTAAAACTACCTTCTATTCAGCAAAATCTACGTGAGTATTATTCTCATGTTATATCTAAGTGGGAATCAAATAGTAATTATTTGTCTTCTTTAGAGGACAAAATACCAAAACCAACAGAAATATGGTTTATTTTTCCATTTAAAGAAGCAGAATCTATTGTGAACCAATTTGCTAGAAGAGGAACAAGAATTGATGATGCTTGGACGGCTATTTCAGATAAATTTTCTGATTATATTACTGGTAATACACAAAGAGCAGCAAAATGGAATTCTACAAGATTGCAGCTTGCACTACATGGAGCATTTAAAACTAGAATAATGTATATTCCTACTAATTTAGTTGTTACTTCAGCAGCCACTTTTTCTGATAATGTAGATTTATTAACTCTTATCAATAAGCATACTTTAGATCAACATTGGAAAGATAAAACAGTAACTAAAAAATCTATAATGTCATCTGCTATTTATAAACAGTTAATCAGCGAACAATTTCCAGCAGGCAAACGCAAAGGCGGATTAACAGAACAGGCGCTTATTAAAGCTGATCCAATATATAAAGATATCGTTTCATGGATTAGCTCTGGGGGGTCAGGTAGTGATACTCATTTAAATAAGGCTTTTAGCAAGGGTTTAGAAGCTACTGGTATAAGTAATCTTAAAGTTGAGAAGAAACACCCGTGGATTGATAATATTTTCCCAGACATTCAAATTGATTTAGGACATAAAATTATATGTATTGAATTTCATTATACAAATAAAGATGAGCCTTATATTATTGCTGATTATGTATTGCGTAAATTAGATACGTATATGACACAAATAGAGAATATAAAATAAGTTGAATTATATTTGTCTAAAATTACTATCTCTACAATAGGAGTCATGTATTCAATCTTCACTTTTTAACTTCATTTCCTTTAATCATTTCTCCTGAACGAATGGAGAAGTGTTACAGTTCACCCCAACTCAGAAGAGTGTTGAGCGAGTAAAAAAGAATAAACTTATGTCTGCTATAATTATATAAAAATGAAATCATTTTGAATTCTTGAAGTGGAGAAGTTTTGGATTATAATTTTGAATGGGATTCCAACAAAGCCAAAAGTAATAGTGTAAAACACAAGATTGATTTTGACCGTGCTGTATCCGTGTTCAAAGACAAAAATGCTATCTCCATTTATGATGATGAACACAGTGAGAGCGAGGATCGTTGGGTAACAATCGGCATGGATTATGAAACAAGAACTTTGGTCGTTGTCCATACTTTTATCAGTATTGATGAAAACAATTGTAATATACGAATAATAAGTGCCAGAAAAGCAACGAAAAATGAACAAAAAATATACACGGAGCAATGAGATGAAAAAAGAGTATGATTTTTCAAAAGGTGTTCGCGGGAAATTTTATAATGAAAATGCACGGTTTAATATCCCCGTCTATTTGGAGCCTGAGGTTGAAAGTTTTATCGCCAAACTAGCGAAAGAACAAAAAACAAATATGAGCCAAATCGTCAATGCTCTATTGTTTAAAGACAAAGAACTGATTGAAATGGGAAGTGCACGTTAAGCTTTTACTTTCACCCATTTTCTCAAATATTACGGTATATAAATCTTATCTATCATCTCTTGATATTCTTTGCGACAATCACTCTCAGATGTAATACCACCACCACTTTTATAGACTAACTTTCCATTATTATTTTCGATAAATCGTATCGCAACGGCACTGTAGAGGTTTTTGCCATCACAGTAGCCAAAGACTCCTGTAAAATAACCTCTCTCATATGCTTCTATTTCTTGTATGATTTCTGTCGTTTTTTTCTTGGGTGTACCGCTGATGCTTCCCGCTGGAAGTAGTGATTTGAGGAGTGAGCCGATATTTTTATCCCAATCAGATGCTAATGTGCCGCTAATGTGTGAACTTACCTGATGGAGCGTTTTCTCTCCTGTGTTGATGGTGGTGATGGAACGGAACTCTTCGACCGTGATATTGGTTGCGACAATCCCTAAATCATTGCGGAGTAAATCAACAATCATCGTATGTTCGGCGAACTCTTTGGGGTCGTTTAAAATCGTCTCGATGGCATTGGGGTGAGATGCATCGATGGTTCCTTTCATCGGATAGGTGTGGATTTTTTCTTCTTCGATGATGATAAAGGGTTCGGGTGAAAAACAGACAAAGTGATCTTTTACCCGTAGTTTATAGGGGGCGTGTGCCATAGAGTATATCTCAGCTAACGAGTATGTTGATGTAATCGGTGTCGGCTGTGTGAGGTTTAGGAGATAGCTGTTACCTGCTTTGATATGCTCTTGGACGAGGGAAAATTTATTGTGGTACTCGTGAAAAGAGATGGGTGTATATAGGGGTTTGTGGGGGAGATTGTTAGAGGGGGCTGGGCTATTAAAACTAAACTCAATATCGTGGTTCTCTAGCTTCTCCAGTGGATAGCAATGGAGTTTTGAACCGGTAAAATCGGTATAAAAAAAACAAGGAACCCCTTTTGAGACGAGTTCGCTGAGTCTATCAAACATTAGGCAATGAGTGCTTTTAAGACAGCCATACGGATGGAGACGCCGTTTTTTACTTGTTCGAGCACTTTGCAACGGGAATCTTTGAGAAGAGCATCGTCTATATCAATGTTACGGTGTACGGGTCCTGGATGGAGGATAATGATGTTACGTTTACCCAGTAACTCTTGAGTGATACAAAAATCGCTGGCGTAATCTTTGAGTGAACCGTAGGTTTGGTGAGAGTGTCGTTCGGTTTGGGTGCGTAGCGACATAATCGCATCGACGTTGTCTATGACATCGTGGAGTGAGTGGGTGGTTGGTAGAGAAGTGGTCGGTAAAAAATGTGGAGGGGCTACAAGGGTGATATCCATCCCAAAACGGGTGAGAAGCTCGATGTTACTGTTGGCGACACGCGAGTTTTTGATGTCGCCGACGATAGCGATTTTTTTCCCTTTTATCTCCCCAAAATGTTGTTTGAGGGTGAACAGATCGAGGAGTGCTTGGGTGGGATGAGCATGAGCGCCGTCACCCGCATTGATAATAGAGGCTTTGGTGTGTTCTGCTAGAATATTTGGGACTCCGGCATGGGCATGACGGACAATCATCGCGTGAGGACCCATAGCATCGAGGTTGAGAGCGGTATCGACGAGGCTCTCCCCTTTTTGGGTAGAACTTTTTTGTACATCGAGATGAACCACTTCGGCTCCAAGGCGTTTTGCGGCGATTTCAAACGAGCTTTTGGTGCGGGTAGAGTTTTCAAAAAAGAGGGTGATAATGATTTTTTCCCGTAAAATAGGATCAAAGTGTCCATCGCTAAATTGTAAGGCATCGTTTAAAACGCTATTGATTTGCTCTACTGAAAAGTCATCGGTTCGGATGAGATGTTTCATTCGTTATCCTTAGAGTGTGGTGTAATTTTATCCAATAATGCTTGAGCGAGTGCTGGTGTATTGTGTCCGATAAAGTAGAGGTTTTCAAAACTATTTTTAAAATAGGGGAGAGAGGTTTGTTTAAAGCTCTCATCATCATGTCGGCAGTTAAAAGTCCATAAATAAGGGATGTCTACGTGTGATAATTTCTCTAAATTCAATAGTGTATCGTTGATACATCCAAGTCGGCAATGGGTTACGAGAAGGATAGTAGCGTCAAAATGGGTCGCTAAATCAACCATCATGAGTTTATCATCCAAAGGGGTCATTAACCCTCCCGCCCCCTCTATCAAGACGATATCACACAATTTTTCAATTTTTTCCAACGCATCATCAAAGATTTTAAGATTCAGAGATTTATTTTTATTGGCAACATAGGGTGCGGCAGGAAGTGATAATGCTAAAGTGACGACATCCCCAACCCGTAATGATTTAAGGGCCAGATTGAGGGTTGATGCGTGTTTTAAAAGTAAACTGCCATCGGCAGGTAAACCGTTCACACCTGTCTCGATGGGTTTATAGACTCCGACACGGTAACCCATCTGGGTATAGGCGTCGAGCAACTGAAGGGTAGTATAAGTTTTACCGATATCGGTATTGGTAGCGCTAATAAAAATTCGTTTAGACAAGGTTGGGCTCTTTTAGCTATAATTGGCGACATTTTAATACAGGTTAGATGATGAATCGCTTTGAAGAGTATACAACACAATTTGTTCAGCAAGTAGGAAAAAAAGAGGGACCGATTAGCCCTGTGATGATTAACTCGGCATCCTTTGGGTATGGAGATTGTGAAAACGGTGAGGGAATCTTTGATGGCTCTGTAAAAAAACCGCTTTATTCACGCATGGGAAATCCAACGTCGGCGCAATTGGAGCAGATTTTAGCTCAGATGGACGGTGGTGTTGGTGCGGTCGCGGCATCCAGCGGTATGGGGGCTACGGCGATGGCAACGTTGAGTCTCCTCAAAAGTGGTGATGAAATCATCAGTATCGGTGGATTATTCGGGGGGACGTATTCGTATTTTTCCGAAACGCTGGTGCGTTTTGGGATTATGACGAAATTTTTTGATGTGGACGAATTGGACGCTATCGAAGCTTCTATTACTGATAAAACAAAAATACTTTTTTTAGAGAGTGTCGGAAACCCCAATATGAGACTTCCCGATATACAAGCCATTGCCGCCATTGCCCAACAATATGGGGTGGTATTGATAGTGGATAATACCATTACCCCATTATGTGTCAAACCGATTGCATTGGGTGCCGATATCGTGGTGTATTCGACAACGAAAATTATTACGGGCAATGCGTCTGCTCTGGGTGGGGCGGTTATTTTTCGTGCTATTAATGAAGGAGAGGATAAGTTTAAAACCACTCGATACGGTGAAGTCCATCCGTTTATCAAAAAAATGGGGGCAATGGCGCTCATAGCAAATGCTAAAAAAAGGGCATTACGCGATTTTGGGATGTCGGCAAACGGATTTGGAAGTTACATGACGATGTTAGGGTTAGAGACCTTACCGCTTCGTATGGATAGAATCGTCTCTAGTGTTGAGAAAATAGCCCTTGCGCTCGATAGTGCAGGATTTGCAATCAATCACCCTGTGTTACCAAGTCACCCTCATTATGCTCGTTATAAAGAGCAGTTTTCATCAGGTTGCGGAACATTGTTAACTATCGATATGGGCTCCAAAGAGGCGGCGTTTGCATTTTTAAATTGTTCAAAATTAATCACGATTACCGCCAATATAGGAGATACCAGAACTCTTGGACTTCATATGGCATCGACGATTTATCGTGATTTCGATGATGCTACACGAAAATTTTTAGGGATTACGGAGGGGCTTATCCGAATTTCTATCGGTTTGGAAAACCCTGATGATATTATTAATGACTTTATCCGTGCACGTGGGTAATATTTATGTTAATTATTCCTTTTAAGCCAAAAAAAACGTGAGGCTTGATAAAGTATTTTTTTAAAGCTGAGGATAACCGTGAGTACAAAAACAGAGCATCAACATGAACATTCTTTGGATCTTCGAGAACCAAAAAAATATCATGTCTATTTATTAAATGATGATTATACGTCGATGGAGTTTGTAATCGATATCTTGATGGGGATTTTTCGCAAAAGTTATTCCCAAGCGCATCAGATTATGATGCAAGTGCATCAAAGCGGTCGAGGATTGTGCGGAACCTATTCGTATGAGATTGCGGAGACGAAAATCCATCAGGTGAGCTCGCTGGCACGTGAGAGTGGATATCCGCTAAAAGCGATACTAGAGGAGGCGTCATGATTAGTGCTGAACTCAATACCATTTTTCAAAAGGCGGTGGCATTAGCACGCCATCAGCGACACGAATATCTCACCATAGAGCACGTCATGCTCTCCCTATTAAACTCGGCGGAAGGTGCATCGATTATCCAAACATGCGGTGGTGATATCGAGGTAATCCGCGAATCTTTGGGGCAGTATTTATTGCAAACACTAGAGCCTTTACCCGATGAGGTCAATCAAGAGCCGTTTGAGACGGTGGCGTTAGCGCGGATGATTGATGAGATGATGCGCCATGTTAAAAGTGCTCAAAAACAGCATGCCGATGTGGGGGATTTTATCGCGGCGGTGTATGAAGAACACCATACGTATGCGTGTATGTTGCTCGAAGAGTTTGGGATTACACGGGTTGATTTACTCGAAGCGATTTCACATCGTGAGATAGAGACCGTAGTTGAATCGAATGAAACTGAGGGTGCATTGGCAAAATACGCGATTAATCTCAACGAACAAGCAAAACAAGGGAAAATAGACCCCGTAATCGGACGTGTTAATGAAATCGAACGCTCTATTCAAACCCTTTGCCGTCGTCGAAAAAATAATCCCCTTTTGATTGGAGAACCGGGTGTCGGTAAAACGGCGATTGCAGAGGGATTGGCACTGAGAATACTCTCCGGCGATGTTCCGAAAATCCTCCAAAATGCAGAAATTTTTGCCCTTGATCTGGGGGCGATGTTGGCAGGGACGAAATATCGGGGTGATTTTGAAAAACGGCTCAAAGCGGTAATCGATGAAGCCAAAGAGCACCCTAATGCAGTTTTGTTTATCGATGAAATACATACCATAGTCGGTGCAGGTGCGGTTGGCGGGGGGAGTATGGATGCCTCTAATCAGCTCAAACCGGCACTTGCTTCGGGTACATTAAAATGTATGGGGGCAACGACTCATGCTGAATATCGAAGTGTTTTTGAAAAAGATCGCGCATTAAGCCGACGATTTGCCCGTATCGATGTGAATGAACCTAGCAGTGAAGAGAGTTTTTTAATCCTCAAAGGGCTTAGAGAACGGTATGAAAAACATCACGGGGTAAAATATACCGATAAAGCATTGCGCAGTGCGGTAGAACTCTCTAAAAAATACATTACCGATCGATTTTTACCCGATGTTGCGATTGATTTAATCGATGAAGCGGGAGCTTCTTTTCATCTTCATCATCATAAACGAACCACCGTATCGCATAGTGATATTGAGACGATTATTGCCAAAATGACAGGTGTACCAATCTCTAAAATGTCAGGTGATGATACCCTTAAGCTAGCTGGGTTGGAAGGGGAATTACAATCATTGGTCATCGGACAAAACAGTGCAATTACTCAAGTGGTTCGCTCAATAAAACGCTCATACGCCGGATTGTCACAGCCGAATAAACCGATTGCCTCCTTTTTATTTTCAGGGCCTACGGGGGTTGGAAAAACAGAGCTAGCTAAATCGCTTGCCTTCTGTATGGGAATCCACTTTGAGCGGTTCGATATGTCCGAATACATGGAAAAACACTCGGTGAGTCGTCTTATCGGTGCACCTCCGGGATATGTGGGTTTTGAGCAGGGGGGATTGCTCAGTGAAGCGATTCGTAAACACCCTTATACCGTTTTGTTGCTGGATGAGATTGAGAAAGCCCATCCCGATCTTGTTAATGTATTGCTTCAGGTAATGGACAATGCTACATTGACCGATAATAACGGCTATAAAGCCAATTTTTCCAATGTTGTACTTATTATGACCTCTAATGTAGGAGCAACTGAGCGAACCGTGATGGGATTTAATGCCGACAGTTCCATTTCACGTCATGAAGCATTGAAGAGCTTTTTTACCCCTGAATTTCGTAATCGTCTTGATGCTGTTGTTGAGTTTGCACCGTTGCCGATGTCGGTGGTAGAGGGAATTGTCGATAAATTTATCCGTGAACTCAATATTCAGCTCAAAGCTAAAAAAGTATCCATCGAATTAAGTGCCCGTGCAAAAGGGTATTTAGCCTCTATCGGTTATGATAAAGCAATGGGTGCACGCCCTTTATCGCGCGTGATTCAAGAGAAAATCAAAGATCCGTTAGTCGATGAGGTATTGTTTGGAAAACTCCTCAAAGGTGGCAGTGTGACAATCGATTTTGACGAGATTCTTAGGTTTGATTTTCACTGATTGATGATTCCACGTCTTAATCACCAACTCTCATTTCCACATCCTGCCACAGCATCCGAAGAGGGGATTGTTGCTTATGGCGGTGATCTTTCCCCTTCTCGACTTATGCTAGCGTATCGAAATGGGATTTTTCCTTGGTACGGTGCGGGTGATCCCATACTGTGGTGGTCACCGAACCCACGTCTTATTTTAGAATTGGATGAGTTTAAACTTCACCGCACTCTTCGTAAAAAAATACCTCAATTTGAGGTTCGATTTGACACTGCTTTTTCAGATGTGATTCGTGAATGCTCTTCTGCTCCAAGAGCAGGGCAAAAAGGGAGTTGGCTATTACCTGAAATGGTAGAGGCATACGAAACTCTTCATGCTCTAGGGTATGCACATAGTGTGGAATCGTATCAAAATGGCGTACTGGTTGGCGGATTATACGGTGTGATGGTCGGAAAAATATTTTGCGGTGAGTCGATGTTTGCTAAAGTGAGTGATGCCTCCAAAGTCGCTTTGGCAGTATTGGTCGAACGATTAAAAAAGGAAGGATTTATTTGCATCGATTGTCAAGTACCGACGGCTCATCTTAAAAGTCTGGGGGCTAAAGAGATTTCACGGAATGAATTTTTGGAACGACTTATAGGTGCAAATACCTAAACTGTTATTTCTTTGTGAGTCTAGTCACTATTTTAACTATTTTTTTGGCATAATAATTTTTACTTTTAATAAACTCTTTGGAGCACAACCTTATGTATATCCCTACTGAACGTTTTTCCCTCTGGGCTGATTTTATCGAACGAACATTTTTAGAAGAGGGGTTTAAAGAACTCGTCACAAATGGGATAATTAATGGAGCAACATCGAATCCAGCGATTTTTAAAAGTGCTATTTTGACATCAAGTGCCTATAAAGAGCAGATTGAGACCTTAGTCGATCTGACTCCAAAAGAGAAATATGAGGCAATCGCTATTTATGATATTCAAAAAGCAGCCGATATTTTGCGCCCTTTATATAATGTAGGAGATGATGGGTATGTAAGCATCGAAGTTGATCCATTTTTGTGTGATGATGCCGATGCTACGATCGCAGAGGGGATTCGATTGTTTGAAACAATTAGTAGACCTAATGTAATGATTAAAGTTCCTGCAACGGAGGCGGGATATAGCGCAATGGAAGTATTGGCTGCGCAAGGTATCCCTGTTAATGCAACATTGATTTTCTCATTACAGCAAGCATTGAAGTGTGCAGAAGCTTTTGCGCTTGCAGCATCTAAAAGTGGCGATGTTGTGGATACTGTAATCAGTGTATTTGTCAGTCGAATAGATCGTGCTATTGATGAAAAACTTATTGCATCAAAGATTGAACCGGGATTGATGGGGATTATGAATGCTGCGGAGATTTATAATCATGTAGAAGAATTACATATTCCAAAATGTCGAATTCTTTTTGCCAGCACCGGTGTAAAAGGGGATGATTTGCGGGCATCATATTACATCGATGAGTTACTTGCATCCAATAGTGTTAATACTGCACCTATTGCTACGATTGAAGCATATGTTGCACGGGGAGATAAGATGATAAAGTTACCTCTAAGTTATGAAAAGATAGATGCACATAAAGTAAAAGTGACCAATGCAGGTGTTGATATGGATCGCGTTATTGAGGTACAGATTCAAGAAGGTTTAGATGCCTTTAAAGTAGCGTTTACAGAAATTTTGAGTGCATTGGAGTAGAAAAAATGGAAGAACAGTATCATATAAATGTAGAAGAACTAAAATTTGATGTACTTAAAAAAATACGGGGATATTTGCGCCGTATGGTGGATGCGGGTGGAAGTGATTTGCATATTAAAGCAAACGGAGTCGTCAGAGCAAGGGTTAATGGTGAGGTAATTCCCCTCTCCGGTGAGATATTTTCAAAAGAAGATGCGTTGACGTTTGCAAAAGAGCTTTTACGATCAAGATTTCATGAGTTGGTGGAAAAGAAAGAGCTCGATTTAGTTTACCCTTTTGATGAACAGACACGTTTTCGTATTAATATCTTTTTTCAAATGGAAGGGATATCAGCAGTATTTCGTCTGATCCCGGTGAAGATTTTAACCATAGATGAGCTCAATTTACCACAGATTGTCCACAGTTTTCCTCAAATGGAACGTGGGTTGGTTTTGGTAACAGGGGTTACTGGTAGTGGTAAATCAACGACACTTGCTGCAATTATTAATGAGATTAATTGGAATAAGCGTAAGCATATTATCACCATTGAAGATCCGATCGAGTTTGTTCATAAAGATCGAAAATGTATTGTTAATCAACGCAGTATTGGGCAAGATACTCACAGTTTTGGTGCCGCATTACGTGCTGCGTTACGTGAAGATCCTGATATTATCCTTGTCGGGGAGATGCGTGATATGGAAACAATCGAAATTGCACTTCATGCTGCCGATACAGGACATTTGGTTTTTTCAACCTTGCATACTTTGGATGCGAAAGAGACAATTAACCGTATTGTTTCTGTATTTCCATCGGTTGAACAAAATCGTGTCCGCATAACGCTCTCATCGGTTATTAAAGGGGTAATTTCTCAACGACTGATTCCTACAGTAGATGGGAAACGTGCGGCAGCGTTAGAAGTGCTGGTACGTACGTCACGTATAGAGCAATTGATAGCAGAAAATCGTGATATTGAGATTCCGGATACGATTGCTGAGGGGAAAGAGCTTTATGGATCGCAAACATTCGATCAAGGTATATTAGATCTCTACCTTTCTGGGCGTATTAGCCGTGAAGAAGCGTTGAATTATGCAACATCACCGTCGGATCTAAAGCTGAAAATGGAAGGCCTTGCTGGTGTAATTGACAAAAACCAACTTAATAAAGAAGATGAACCGAAAGAGTTTACTGAACATGAAGTATTTGCCCTTAAAAGGTAAATGATATTTATAATATTTTAAACAAATTTTAAGTACAATTCGCCTCATTTTATTTTTGAAGGACACATTATGCTAGAAGGCATTCTTAGAGAGAGTATTGGCAAGCCGGTTACAAAAGGGCTTCGTCGTGATGGTTATCTTATTGCCAACATCTATGGAAAAGGGCTTGAAAATATTCATGCTGCGTTCAAAATGAACGACTTTATCCGTACTGTACGTAACAAAGAGAGCGTTGCATTTCCTGTGAGTATTGCAGGTAATGAGATGAACCTTGTAGTTCAAGGGTATGAGTCTCACCCCGTTTCTGGAAACTTGTTACACGTAGATTTGATGGTAGCACAACCAGGTGTCGTAACCCATTATCATATCCCTGTTAAACCTGTTGGAAGTCCAATCGGTTTGAAAAACAAAGGGATGTTGTTTGTGGCTAAAAAACGCCTTCGCGTAAAAGCAGCGATTGAGAATATTCCTAACTTCATTGAAATCAATGTTGCACCACTTGATTTGGGTGATTCTGTATTGGTTCGAGATCTTCCACGTATCGAAAACGTTACATTTACCGATTCTGAGCGTGTAGCGGTTCTCAGCGTTATCAAAGCGAAATAATCATGCTAATCGTCGGACTGGGAAATCCCGGCTCGGCATACACATCCACCCGTCATAATATCGGGTTTATGGTGATTGATGAATTGTGCCGTCGACATAGTGTTCACGATGTTTCAAAGAGCTCTTTTGATGGAGAGTTGTTTAAAATGAGTGGACATTTTCTCCTCAAACCTACTACTTATATGAATCTCTCCGGTAAATCAATCCTTGCGGTTAAAAATTTTTATAAAATTGATGATGTCATTATTATACACGATGATTTAGACCTCCCTTTCGGTGCTCTTCGTTTTAAACATGGCGGAGGACATGGCGGTCATAATGGACTGAAATCTGCGGATAGTGTTTTAACCCCAGCATATACACGTGTACGAATGGGGATAGGGAAGCCTGAACATAAATCGCAAGTTGCGGATTATGTATTGCACCCTTTTTCAACACAAGAGCAAGGAATTTTGAAGGGATGGATTTCTAAAGCTGCCGATGCTGTTGAGTTATTATTAATTTCTCCTCTTGAAGAGGTCTCATCAAAGTGTTCTCTCAAAGCTTTAGAGGTATAATAAAAGTAATACACGTAGTTTAATAAATGGATTTGGTATGCTTTTTTTTAAAACAATAGCGTTTTTATATCTTCGTTATTGTTTCATCATACTGATTGCCCTTACTGGTTTTATGGTGGGTTTTGATATGATGAACAATAGTGAGGGGCTCCCTCATTCTGCCAATTTATTAATTTTATACAGCCTCTATAAATGGCTCTATGCCCTCGATATGATGTTACCTATTACGTTAGTATTTGCATTTATAGCAACTATCATAGAGCTGATTCGTTCCAATGCACTTACCTCTTTTTATGCCCTAGGCTATTCACGATTTAAAGTATTGTTTCCTATTTTAACAATAAGTATATCGATATTATTTTGCTATATTGCTGCACATACTACCTCTTTTGCCCGTGCAAACGAATATGCAGATAATCTGCGGGACAGCTCACAATTTTTGATACCGACAAATAACCTTTTTTTTACTCATGAGGGAAATTATATCTATTTTGGGACACTCAATCCATTGACACAACAAGCACATAATATTCGAGTATTTACCTTTCATAATGGGACACTTAAGGAGGCATTAAGTGGTGAAGAGGCTTATTACGCTGATCATTATTGGAATATTCCCAATGCGCATTCGTTAAGACCTCCTGAAGATTTAGATTTAGAATCTTCGGCAGTTGAGATAAAAGATCTTAAAAATATCCGTGTTTTACACAACTTTCGTCCTAAAATTTTGGATCAGATTTATGAGGGCAAGGTAAATTATACGATTATTGATGCTTTGGATGCTATGAATCTCTTGGAAAAACAAAATATTGATCTCTCAAAAGTAAAAAGCTCGTTGTACCGTAATTTTGTCACCCCTTGGTTTGCTTTGATTATGATAGTAGTGATCTATGCAGTTGCCCCTATTAGTCCTCGGTTCGCGAATCTTTCGTTGTACAGTTTCGGAGCTATTCTCATTACATTAATCGTCTGGGGTCTTTTATTTATGAGTGGAGAACTCGCTAATAATAAAACACTCTCCCCTGAAACCGGAATTTTAGTTCCAATCGGTTTATTGGGAATTTTTAGCACACTTTATCTAAGCTCATTTTGGATAAAATCGCGAATAAATTTAATTCAAAAAGGGTGATGCGTGATACCATTTGAATCGTTAGCACAAACCTATCAAACTCCTTTGTATCTTTATGATTTTGATGCGATGAGTGAACAATATGAAAAACTCAAAGAGGCATTTCGAGGACGTAAATCGATTTTGGCGTATGCGGTGAAAGCCAATTCCAATCTTAGTGTTATTAAACATTTTGCTTCGTTGGGCTCGGGTGCCGATTGTGTCTCTATCGGAGAGGTGCGCCGTGCATTAATGGCGGGAGTTCCGCCGTATCGTATTTTATTTAGCGGTGTCGGTAAGCGTGATGATGAGATTCGTGAAGCGATTGAGAGCGATATATTGTATATCAATGTCGAGAGTGAGGGCGAACTGGATCGTGTTGAGATGGTAGCGCGTGAATTAGGTAAAACTGCCCGCATTAGTGTCCGTGTGAATCCAAATATTGACCCTAAAACACATCCGTATATCTCTACCGGATTACACGATAATAAATTCGGGGTAGAGATTAATGCCGCAAAACGGATGTATATCAAAGCGAAAAATTCCGATCACTTAGATCCTGTAGGGATCCACTTTCACATTGGAAGCCAATTAACGGAACTAGAGCCGATTTACGAAGCGGCAGTCATTGTTGCCGATTTGATGCGTTCACTCAGTGCGATTGACGTCAATCTTAAATTTTTTGATATCGGTGGGGGGTTGGGTGTCCGTTATAACGAAGAGATTACGATTGAACCCTATGAGTACGCACAAGCGATTTTAGGTGCGCTCAAAGGGCTTGATGTAACGGTTATTTGTGAGCCGGGACGATTTTTAACGGCAAATGCCGGTTATTTTTTGACAAAAGTTTTGTATGAAAAGCAAAATGGTTCCAAACGGTTCGTGGTGGTTGATGGTGCGATGAATGATTTGATCCGTCCGAGTTTATACAAAGCGTATCACCGTATTGAAGCCTTAGACAAAGAGGGTGAACTATCGCTAGCAGATGTCGTAGGACCGGTGTGTGAAAGCGGTGACTTTTTAGCCAAAGATTATCCGTTGCCACGACTAAATCATAATGATCTTTTGGTCGTTCATAGTGCCGGAGCTTATGGATTTGGAATGGGGAGTAACTACAATACGCGAGGTCGCTCCGCAGAGATAGCGTTTCAAAACGGTGAGGGGCGATTAATCCGTCAACGTGAAAGTTTCGATGATATTATAGCTCTAGAGCGTGAGTACCTATAATGTATTTTATTGACGTACAGGGGACATTGATAGACGATCATACCAAACTTCCGATTCGTGGTGCGGTAGAGTTTATCGATCATTTAAATAGTTCAAAAATCCCCTATATGGTCATCACTAACAGCACTAAAAATCCTAGCGTAGAATTTTTAGCGTATCTCAATTCCATCGGACTCAATATCCCTCAACGCCATTATTTGGATCCATTGATGGTTTTAGAAGAACATATTGCCAAAAATGAAACAATAGCGGCGTATGGTTCAGACGAATTTTTAAATGTTCTCAAATCGATGGGATACGCTCTCGATTTTGCCTCTCCAGATGTTGTTTTAATCGCTATTAAAGAGAATTTCACTTCTGATGAATATGCCCAAATGATTGAGTTTATATTGGGCGGTGCAAAGCTTATCGGTATGCATGAAACATCATTGTATGCAAAAAATCATAAACGTTATCCCGGAGTAGGGGCAATTTTAAAAATGGTCGAATTTGCAACACAACGTTCCTATACGGTGGTTGGAAAACCGAGTAGAGCTTTTTTTAAGGCGTCATTGGAAGGGTTGAATCAGCAAGGGGTGCATCACAGTTTTTCGGATGTGACTATTATTAGTGATGATGTAACCGGTGATATTCTCCCCGCGCAAGAGTTAGGGATGAAGGGTGTATTCGTCCTAAGCGGTAAATACCGCGTGGCTGAGGAGATTATTCCCAATTTAAAAGTGCAACCTGATGCAATTTATGCGGATATGCAAGCAGTACTGGAGAGTCTATGAAAACATTAGAAGAGTGTCGAGAGATTATTGATGCATTGGATAATGAGGTTATCCAACTTTTAAATCGTCGTATGGAAGTGGTACGACGAGTCGGTGAGATAAAGCATCAAAATAATGGTGCAGTCTATCGTCCGGAGCGGGAAAAAGCGATTGTCGATCGTTTAAGCAAATTGAGCCATGATGCGGGGGGGCTACTCAACGCACAAGCAATAGAGGCTATTTTTTTAGAAATATTTGCTGTTGCCCGTAATCTTGAGTTACCTGAAAAAATAGCTTATCTTGGGCCAGAGGGGAGTTTCACCCATCAAGCGGCGGAATCACGTTTTGGTGCGATGAGCGATTATCTCTCATTAGGCTCTATTGATGCCGTTTTTAAAACGCTTGAAGCTTCCCGTGCGAAATTCGGAGTTGTCCCTATCGAGAATTCTCGTGATGGCGTTGTGGGAGAAACACTCGATTTACTGGGCAAAAGCAGCGTTAAAATTGTGGCAGAACTCTATATGCCGATTCATATGGCATTTGCGAGCAAAGCTGAAAAGGTACACCATATCAAACGAATCTATTCCAAAGATAAAGGGTTTGGTCAGTGTCGAGAATTTCTACAAGAACACGGCCTTGATCGGGTAGAGCATATACCTGTAGAATCAACAGCAAAAGCGGCAGTTTTAGCATCAAAAGATCCTGAATCGGCTGCAATATGTTCCCATATCGCGGCAAAATTATACGGCGTTCCGACACTGTTTGAAAACATCGAAGATACCCATAATAATGCGACCCGTTTTTTTATTTTGAGTGATTTTAAAAATGCTCCGAGCGGTCAGGATAAAACATCAATATTGGTTCGATTGAAAGATGCCCAAGAATCGGGTGCATTGTTTCACTTTTTGGAAGATTTTAACAAAGCGCGCATTAATCTTAGTAAAATTGAGAGTCGTCCTGCACGGGATAATGAAGGGTTTGGGTACTGGTTCTTTATCGATTTCTTTGGTCATATTGATGAAGAAAAAGTTAATGAAATAATGGTTAAACATACCGATGAAGTGACATGGCTTGGAAGCTACGTAAAAGGAGAATTATGAAATTTAATAGCACATTAGACTCGATTAAAAGTTATGAAGCGGGTAAGCCGATTGAGTTAGTGGTTCGTGAATACGGTATCAACAAAGAGGATATCGTCAAACTAGCAAGTAATGAAAATCCGTTTGGATGTTCCCCGAAAGTAAAAGAGGCGGTACGTTCAATTATCGACAATATGGCACTCTATCCTGATGATTCAATGGTCAAACTTAAAACAGCTTTATCCAATAAATACGGCATTAAAAGTAATGAATTAATCATCGGTGCAGGAAGCGATCAGGTGATAGAATTTGCTATTCATGCCAAAGCACATGAAGGTTCTTGTGTTTTGATGAACAGCGTAACGTTTGCCATGTATGAAATCTATGCAAAACAAGTGGGTGCACAAATCATCCGTACCGCATCTCGCGAACATAAAATGGAGGAGTTCTATACTCTGTATTTGGAACATAAGCCTTCTATTATTTTTCTTTGTACCCCTAATAATCCTACCGGTGATGGGCTATTGGCTGAGGAAATGCTCGCTTTTATCGATAAAATTGATAACGATACACTCGTCATTATCGATGGTGCGTATATGGAATATGCCCGTTTTAAAGATACTGCTTATGCCGTGGAACCACGTGATTTGGTTGCAAAATATGAGAATGTTTTGTTTTTAGGAACATTTTCAAAAGCGTATGGATTAGGGGGGATGCGTGTTGGATATGGTATCGCGTCAGCGCCTATTATCGAGGCACTTTATAAAGTCCGTCCGCCGTTTAATATTACTACACTCTCTCTTGAAGCAGCATCGGTTGCTCTTGAAGATGAGGCGTTTGTTCAAGAATGTATTGCGGATAATTTTAAAGAGATGGCTCGATATGAAGAGTTCGCAAGCGTAAAGGGGATCGATGTGATTGAGAGTTATACCAATTTCGTCACTTTATCGCTTCCTGAAGAAAAAAATTCATCAAAAATTGCGCAAGAACTCTTAAAAAAGGGTATGATTGTACGTGATTTAAGCAGTTACGGATTGAACGCAATTCGCGTAACCATTGGTACATCGGCTCAAAATGACCGATTCTTTCAACTAACAGAACCTTTATTGTAAAGTAGGCATTCAGCGGTATGGATTTTAAGGCACTTTTTTTACAGCTTGTTGTCGTATTTGGAAAACTTACGAAAGCCCAAAAAACGATTATTGGTGCAGCTGTATCAGGAATCGTCGCATTTTTAATTTTTTTAGTTGTCTACACATCCGATTCCCCTAAAGAGAGCGGTAAGGGGTATCAAGTTCTTTTTGATTCGCTCACTCCAAAAGATGCGGCGCAGGTCGTAGACCAGCTCGAAAAAGATAAAATACCCTATCGTATCCCACGTGATAATGTTATCGAAGTTCCTAAGGAAGTTGTTTACAAAGAGCGTATTACAATCGCCTCAATGGGAATTCCAAAAGAGGGACATGTAGGATTTGAACTCTTTGATAAACAAGAGTTCGGTGCAACCAATTTTGACCAAGATGTTAAGTTTAGACGTGCATTAGAGGGTGAATTAGCTCGCTCAATCGATTCGCTTGCCCCGGTTGAGAAATCGAGTGTCTCTTTGGCTCTTCCTAAGGAGACACTATTTGTTTCAGAAGAGGTTCCCCCCTCTGCATCCGTTATGGTACAGTTACGCGAAGAGAGTAAACTTACCCCTAAGCAGATTCGTGGAATCAAAAAACTGGTTGCTGCCGCTGTCCCTAAACTCAAAGTAGAAAATGTAACATTAATTGATTCCGAGGGTGAAAGTTTAGGTGATAATGACGCTGAGTCGATGATGGGTGAACTCTCTCAACTTCAGCAACAATACAAAACCAAAGAAGAAAAAAAGCAAGAAGAAAAAATTATTAACGTCCTCTCCCCGTTTATCGGTGGAAAAGAGCGTGTCGTAGCGAAAGTAACGATAGAGTATGATTTCTCAGAACAAAGTTCAACGTCGGAAAAATTTGATCCTGAAAACGTTGTGCGCAGTGAACAAACCAGTGAAGAGAAACGTACTGGATCTGCACCGGCTAGCGTCGGTGGTGTTCCCGGGGCAGTTAGCAATATCGGTCCTGCTCCGGATATGAATAATTCTTCTTCCGGCAGTGGAGAAAAATACGAAAAAACAACCGGAACAACCAACTTTGAAATTTCTAAAACTGTTTCAACAACCAAGATGGAATTTGCACGAATTAAGCGTATTACTGCTGCGGTTGTTGTGGATGGAAAGTATGAGCCAAAAAAAGGCTCTAACGGTGAAGCAGGTGATGAGATTGAGTATGTAGCTTTGGATCAAACGCAGATTGATGCCATTACCTCTTTGGTTAAGCAATCGATAGGGATAGATGATAAGAGAGGTGATTTAGTTACGGTTCGAAATTTTGAGTTTCAAGGCACAAAAGGGAGCTTAAATTCACAAAGTGGAGCTTCGAAAACTACTGCATTTTTAACGAACTATATTGAACCGCTAACGCCGATTTTAAAATATATTGTTGTGGCTATTATCCTCTTTATTGCTTATAAAAAAGTTATTCTTCCTTTTGCAGATCGTATGCTAGAATTTACGCGAGAAGAGGAAGAATTCGAAAAACCTGTCCTGGAAATTACTGATGATGAAGATGAAGATTTGGTTGAAAAAGTGCAGCAAATGCGTAAAAAAGTTGAAAATCAACTTGGTCTTGGCGAAGGGTTTAATGAAGATGAACTCAAATATGATGTATTGTTAGAAAAAATACGTGAGATTGCAGAAGATCGCCCAGATGAGATTGCATCGTTGATTCAAGCGTTAATCAATGAAGAAGCCTTACCAATACGTGGTCAGTAGGAGGTTGAGATGACATTAACACAACAGCAGCAGGCACATTTTGATGAGATGGGGATGGCCGAAAAAGTAGCCATATTATTATTGCAACTTGGAGAAGACGCAACGGCACAAATTTTTGGACGGATGAATGTAGAATCGATTACAGAAGTGTCGAAATTTATTGCTAATAATAATTCGATAGAAAAAAATGTGGGTGCTGCCGTACTCGAAGAGTTTTATGCCATTATCCAATCGAATCAATATCTCAATACGGGTGGTTTAGAATACGCAAAAGAGATTTTGTATAAAGCATTGGGACCAGAAGAGGCAAAAAAAATATTAGAGCGTCTCTCAAAAACGATGCAAGGTTCTCAAAACTTTTCATACCTTTCTAAAATTAAACCACAACAACTTGCCGATTTTATTGCTACCGAACATCCACAAACAATTGCCCTGATTTTAGCCCATATGGATCCATCGGCTGCGGCTGAAACGCTCTATATTTTTCCACAGGAACTTCGTGGTGAAGTAGTGATGCGTATGGCAAAACTCGGAGATATCTCACCAGCTATCATTAAACGTGTAAGTGCCGTATTAGAATCTAAACTCGAATCTCTTGCAACCTATAAAGTGGAAGTGGGTGGACCACGTGCCGTTGCGGATGTCTTTAACCGTTTGGGTGCTAAAGTTTCTAAAGAGACGTTGTCACAAATCGAACAGCTTGACCAAGAACTTGCGGCATCGATTAAAGAGATGATGTTTACGTTTGAAGATATTGTTAATCTCGATATTAACAGTGTCCGCGAAATTCTTAAAGCAGTTGATAAAAATGACCTTATGCTGGCAATGAAAAGTTCCCCTGAAGAGCTTAAAGAGAAGTTCTATGCGTGTATGTCTCAACGTGCGAAAGACACGTTTGTGGAAGAGTTACAGTACTTGGGTGCCGTTAAAATGAAAGAGGTTGAGACGGCTCAGCGTAAGATTGTTGATGCCGTACAAGCCTTGGCAGAACAAGGTGTACTTGAACTCGGTGCAACCGAAGAGATGATTGATTAGAGATGGAAATGGAAGAGGTTGTCATTACGAAAGAAAATCTCCCAGGACACTCAATAGGGAAGTACCAATTTAAAATCCTTTCAGGATTAAGTGGTTCGAGTGTTCATGAAGCGGCTGAGGAGCTGGCGATTCAACAGCATCATCATGAATCTCGCGATACAGATGAATCCTCTCATAAAACTTCAGCAAAAGATGAGCTGATTGAGTCCCTTCTAAAAAAAGCGGATGATATGAGTTCCAATGTCATTAAAATGCAGATGCGTTTAGAATCGCTTCAAGAAGAGCATGCCCTTGCATTAGAAGAGGTCAAAAAAAGTAGTTATGAAGAGGGTGTTGCCGCTGGGATTGCGCAAGAACAAGCACAAAGCAGTAGTCGTAATACTAATGCCCAAGATCAGTTGTCCAACTCGGTAAAAACGTTAGAAGCTGCTGCTGCACAGTATGCGCAAACCTTGGAAAATATTCAACGTGAGTTGACCCATACCGCTTTGGATATTGCTAAAGAGGTAATTGCCATCGAAACACACGAAAACAGTGGAAAAATCGCGGCAAAACTCTCAGAGTCATTGATTGAAGAGCTTTCAGATGCTTCAAAAATCACGTTACGGGTTAATCCTGCCGATCATGGGGTAATATCTGAAAAGGTGGGGTCATTAGCCCATGTGGAAGTGTTGTCGGATCGTGCTATCAGTGTTGGCGGTGTGGTTGCGATTAGTGATTTGGGGAATATTGATTCGCAGATTAAAAAACGATTTGAACGGTTAAAGCGATCATTATTGCTTGAATCATAATTAGGTTTACTATGGATATTAAAAAATTTACGTTGAGTGAACTCGAAGTACTCTCCCAAAAAATTCGTGATCGGATTTTAGAAGTCGTGAGTTCCAATGGCGGTCATTTAAGCTCTACATTGGGAGCAACAGAGATTATTGTTGCCATGCACAAAGTCTTTGACTCGACACGAGACCCTTTTATTTTTGATGTTTCTCATCAAGCGTATGCCCATAAACTGCTTACAGATCGTTGGGATGAATTTTCTACTTTACGACAATTTGGAGGGATGAGCGGTTATACCAAACCTTCTGAATCTCAAAGCGATTATTTTGTGGCGGGACACAGTTCTACCTCTATCTCATTGGGTGTGGGGGCTGCCAAAGCGATAGCTCTTAAAAATGAGCAAGAGAGTCGTGTCTCTGTAGTGGTGATTGGTGATGGTGCGATGTCGGCAGGGATGGCGTATGAAGCGATGAATGAGTTGGGTGATCGTAAATATCCGATGGTGATTATCCTTAACGATAATGAGATGTCTATCGCTAAGCCTATCGGTGCAATCAGTCGAATGCTTAGTTCTGCTATGGCAAGCCCTTTTTATCAACGTTTTAAACGTAAAACAGAACAGTTTGTTGATAATTTTGGGGATAGTGCCCATTATCTCGCGAAAAGGTTTGAAGAGTCGTTTAAACTGATTACTCCTGGGATATTGTTCGAAGAGATGGGGATTGAGTATATTGGACCGATTGACGGACATGATTTAAAATCACTCATCGAGACCTTTGAAATTGCCAAAGGGATGGGTAAACCAGTTCTCGTTCATGTACAGACGATTAAAGGGAAAGGGTATGAGATTGCTGAGGGGAAACATGAAAAATGGCATGGTGTCTCCCCGTTTGATCTTAAAAGCGGTACAGCGAATGCAAAAAGTTCGGTAAAAAGTGCTACCCAAATATACGCCGATGCCTTGATGAATCAGGCGGATAAAAACCCAAAAATTGTTGGTGTGACGGCTGCTATGCCTAGCGGTACGGGATTGTCTGCTTTGATGGAGAAATATCCTGAGCGTTTTTGGGATGTTGCGATAGCGGAGCAGCACGCAGTAACGTCGATGGGAGCTTTGGCTAAAGAGGGATTTAAACCGTTCTGTACGATTTATTCTACCTTTTTACAGCGGGGATTTGATCAAGTGATTCATGATGTGTGTTTGATGGATTTACCTGTGGTGTTTGCACTCGATCGTGCGGGGATCGTCGGCGAAGACGGTGAAACTCATCAAGGTGTGTTTGATATTAGTTTTTTACGACTTATCCCTAACATAACTTTGTGTGCACCGCGTGATGAGCAATCCTTTCATCAAATTATTGATTTCGCTTCATCGTATCAGCATCCATGCGCACTCCGTTATCCGAGAGGGGCATTTTTTGAAGCGGATTTACCGGAATCGGTCCCGTATGAGAGTGGAAAATCGCAACTGTTACTCTCCAATGATTCTGATCGGTTATTTATCGGATATGGTAACGGTGTAGGACGTGCGGCGCAAACGATAGAGCTTATGGAGGAAAAACCCTCATTACTCGATTTGCGTTTTGTAAAACCTCTGGATCATGAGATGTTGGCTCAAATGGCACAAAAATATAAGCAATGGTATGTGTTTAGTGATTCGGCACGTATTGGCGGTGTCGGGAGTGCCTTGCTTGAGTGGTTATCAGAAGAAAAAATTACCGATGTCCAGTTAGTTACATTCGAATATGACGATGAATTTATTAAGCACGGTAGTACAAAACTCGTCGAGGAATCACTAGGACTTCTCCCAGAACAATTAGCTCAAAGAGTTATCGGAGCATTATAACGCCGGCAATTCGTCCGGTGACCTTTTTGTCGGCACGATACGAAAAGTAGGTGTTATTTTGGCAAGAGGTACAGTGATCTATCACCTCAAAATTTTCTATCTTCAACGCTTTTAACTGTTCCAGTAGGATCGTATTCACATCCAAAAAAAGCTTTTTATCTTCTTTTCGTAACGCACTAGTGTATCCTTGAACTTCACACTCGATAGCTATGGCTTCATTGATCTCATAGCAGCATCCGTGAATAGAAGGACCCAAGATGATATGTATATCTTTGTGCGTACTATCATAGGTATTGATCATCTTTTGAATCGTTTTTACTAAAATTTTATTTAGCGCCCCCGCGCGTCCAGCGTGGACAACTCCTATAACCTGTTTGTTCGGGTCATATAAGAGAATGGGTGTGCAATCAGCACTCATCACCATCAGTGGAATATTGGGTTTATCTGTAATAAGTGCATCACATTCGGGTGGTGTATCGAAGCGTATATTCTCATCGACGATGACAATGGTATCGGAGTGAATTTGTCGCATATGGATGAGTGAGTGACGATTGTATCCGACGAGAGAGGCGAGGATATCATGATTGGCTATAACATCCATCGGATTATCACCGACATGAAAGGCGAGATTGGCACTTGAATAGGGTGTTCTTGAGACTCCACCCTCCCGTGTAGTAAAGGCAGAGATAACGTTAGGGAAAGTAGATAAGAGGGTGGAAGTAACTATTTTCATTAAATGAGTATACAGCGACTCTCTTTCAGATAGGGTTAATGAGCCTACGTTCTATACGTCGATATCTGAGCCGTCATACTTTCAGCTACATGTTGTAAATGTTCGGCTGCAGCTGCAATCTCTTCAACACTGCGTGCATTGGATATAGACATAATACTAATTTTATTAATCTCTTCGATGATATCATCATTTCGTTTTGTATTATTTTTAGATTTGAGTACAACTTGATTCATCTCATCAACAGCTGATGTAAGAGTATTCACCGCCATCTCAGTATTTGCTTCTGCTTCACTAGAGAGGGAAGAGAGTTCCTGCATACGCATAGTATTGTTGTTCATCTGTTCTGACATATCCATAATGGATTGGACAATAACATTAACCGTAGCGTTGGTTTCGCTCAAACTTTTTTGTGTTCTCTCAGCTAGTTTACGTACTTCGTCAGCAACGACGGCAAATCCTCGCCCGTGTTCGCCTGCACGAGCTGCTTCAATAGCTGCATTGAGAGCTAAAAGGTTCGTTTGGTCGGCAATATCAGAAATAACGGTGAGGACGTTTTTGACTTGTTCAGCTTCATGTGTAAGAGAATTAAGTCGACCGTTCATATTTGCTTCAATCTCTACTGTTTGGTTCAGTGATTCAATGGTTTCTCTAAGAGAGAGTTGCGCAGTTATAAGGTTATTCCGTGCTTGAATAGACATTTGACTTACTTCATTTGTTTCTATAAGAGTTAAGTTCATCTCATTTTTGATAATGTTAGCATTTTCTGTTGTATGCGTAACAATTTGAGATGTCATTTCTACCTGTTTTCCAATAGAAATTGTAGTTGCAGAAAGTTCAGTTGCAACGGATAAATTTTCAGTTGATGCATTCTGACTATTAGCAAAAGTAGTTCGTAATGCATTGGTCAAATCATTAATATTATCTGCTACTTCTGTCAGTTCATTTTTACCCGATAGTACTATTGTATGAGTAAGGTCTTTGGTGCTTACCATGGTGTGAACACTTTTATTGAGAGTTTTTACAGAGTGACTGATTATAGTAATTGTTAAATAAGCAACAATAAACCCAGCTATGGTAGAAATAACTCCCAATATAAATATAATAGTTGCTGAGAAATCTGATTTATCCCTAGAAAGAGTTAAATTAGTTGATGCTTCTTTAACTTGATCTTCTTTTAATTTATCAATATTTTTTGCTAATTTTAAGGTCATTTCATCAAATTTTTCCATAGCGTTATTCCCTTCGGAGTCACTTTTTCCATAGGCCTCTTTCATCGCTTTACCAGTCTCGACTAATAATATTGCATCTTTTTTGAGCGCTTCAATGTTATTTAATCCCAGTGTATTGCCCTCATTTTTGAACATGGTTTCAAAGGAAACCATATCTTCTAAAAAAAGTGAGTACGCTTTATCAGCTTCTTTAACAGCTTCTTCTTCTTGGGTTAATGAAGCATCGGTCAAAAATTGCTGAATTTGGCAGGACTGAAATTTGGCATCGGATGCTATAAAAGCTTGCGGTACTGATTCGGTTGATACTTTATTGATCATGGTGCTAACACTATGGCTATTAATTGTTCCAATAATGGCATTAAGTGCTACCAAAAAAATAACAGAACCGATTCCATAGGTTAGTTGTTGTTTTATAGTCATTAGTAAACTCCCATATTAATAAATTAAGATATATAATATCTAAAACTAATCATATTCTGATCACATATGAAAAAAAATAATAAAACTAATATCAATTTGTCCCTTAACTCCCTTTTTAGGTAAAATTAATCGACATTTTATTATTCTAGCACTTCACTTTTTTACGTCGGGGCGTAGCGCAGTTTGGCTAGCGCACTACCTTGGGGTGGTAGAGGTCGCCTGTTCGAGTCAGGTCGCTCCGACCATGTAGAAAGCCTATAAATAGGGCTTTTGACATTTACAAATCATCTCAACTCTCTTCTTGGGTCTCCTCAATGCTGTAATACCCTTTTAACGGATAGTTTTATATAATTAAGAAAACCTTATTTATGAAAGCATTACGTGAAGAAAAAATTACATACTGAGTTTTACACCAATCAATCCTATTTTTATTTCGGTACATTGATATCGATTTTGACGATGTTGCCGCAGTTGATGTTTTCTCCTAATTCGACACACACTCTCTTTTTAGCGATTACACTTCTCTTGTTAATCACGATTCCAAAATTCAGCAAAATACTTTTTTCTGTGTTTATTATCTTTATCAATCTAAGCAATATCGTGATCGGGCATATTGCATTGCATTGGGGATATGCATTGGCGGATATTAAACCAAGAATCGAAGTTGCGTTTTTATCACCGATGTATGAGAGTAGAGAATACATCGCACGTTATATCGATTACCGAGATTATGGGTTAGCCCTTTTTTCGTTGTTTGTGTTGTTTCTATTGTTCAAATTTTTGCGCCATTTTACCCACTCGTACAGAGTTTTCAGGATCATCGGAGCAGGGGTTTTTGTTTTAATCCTTCTGAGTGTTACGTTTTATATCAATCCGATTCGAGAGTTTGAACCGTTTAGCGTTCCGTGTGAAATTTGTACCGTGTTGGATGATAAGGAGAAGATTGATCAAATCATAAAAGCCAGAGAAGAGTATATAGCACATATTGCTATTCCCAAAGCGAGTACGAAAAATCAGCTTTATGACAAGATTATCATCGTCATGGGAGAGAGTGTCAATAAAAGCCACATGGCACTCTATGGATATACATTACCAACTACCCCGTTTCTAAGCTCACTGCAAGCTTCCAAAAAACTTTACGCTTTTAATGCGATTGCTCCGACCAATCAAACACGCTACTCCATCCCTATCGATTTGACGGATGCGAATGTTCACTATTTTGAGAAACGGTATTTGCACTCTTGCTCGATTATAACCCATTTTAAAGCCAATCAATACGATACCTATTGGATTTCGAATCAAGGGAGTGTCGGGAAAAATGACTCCTCCATAGCTTCCATCGCGTATGAAGCAAATACGACCTTTTATGCCAATGTAAACTATCTCGATGCAAAAACGGATGAGGTACTTCTGAACTATTTAAACTCTCTTCAACCCAACTCGAAAAAAGAGATGATGGTTTTGCATCTGATGGGGTCTCATTCGGACTATGTCAACCGATACAACAAAGAGACGGCATTGTTTAAAAACGCTAAAAATATCGTCGAAGAGTATGATAACTCTATCCACTACAGCGACACTATTTTAAGCCAAATTTTCGAGAAATTTAAACATCAGAAACTATTGCTAATTTATCTCTCCGATCATGGGGAAAATATTAACCTTGAAAACAACGGACACGGCTTTTCACCGTCATTTAAAGACGAATATACGGTTCCGTTCGTAATCTACAGTAGTGTCAAAAACCCACGATTGGATGAGATTTATCGAGATAATAAAAAAGGGACTTTTAATCTGGAAAATTTCAACTCAATGATCCAATACATCAGTGGTATCTCTAACCATAAAAATCTATCCTATTCTCATGATGTTATCTCGGTTGAACCGAGTAATATCGTTGATTTTGATCAGATGGAATTTTACAATTAACGATTCCCTCGACGTTAAAATAGAATCTCTTGATGATACGGTACAATACAAATTATATATTGTGAAGAGATTGTTTAATGAATCAAAAGCAAACCTATTCCGTCCGTTTGGATGGAGATGACATTGAAACAAAACGGCGTGAAGTTCGCTCCTATTTTCACCAAAGCTACGATTTGTTTGAATCGTTGTTTGAATTGCTAAAGAGCGATAAAGTCTATTATCTGCAATCCGAGCCGACCCGCCATCCGATGATTTTTTATTTCGGGCATACGGCGATTTTTTATATTAATAAATTAGTCGCTTCGGGTGCATTAAAAGAGCGTATTAACCCCCATTTCGAAGAGCTGTTTGCCGTCGGTGTGGACGAGATGACGTGGGATGCCAGCAGTGATTCCTTCAGATGGCCGAGTGTGGATGCCGTGAGGGAATACCGTAACCGTGTGCGTGAACTTGTCGATTCGATGATAACCTCTTTACCGATGAATTTACCGATTACCCAAGCAGATCCGTTTTGGGCGATTTGGATGGGGATAGAGCATGAGCGTATCCACATCGAGACATCGAGTGTCCTGCACCGTCAGATGCCGCTTGAGCATATCCGTGAGAGTGAAAAATTTCCGATGTGTCCGGTTGCAGGGGATGCATTGGAAAATGGATTGGTTATTTTTAAACCCCAGACGATTCGTTTGGGCAAAGGGGATGGTGATAATGGTCGGTATGGTTGGGATAATGAATACGGAGAGCAATCCTATGAAGTTGGGCCGTTTCAAGCCTCGAAATATTTGGTGAGTAACGGCGAGTTTATGGATTTTGTGGTGGCGAAGGGGTATGAAACATCGCGTTGGTGGGATGAAGAGGGGTTGAAATTTTTAGAGATACGTAGCGCTATTTGTCCCCCTTTTTGGATACCCCAAGAGGATGGAAGTTATAAATTTCGTACGTTGAGCAGTGAAATAGAGATGCCCTATAATTGGCCGGTAGAGGTCAATGCCCTCGAAGCTGAAGCGTTTTGCCGATGGAAAAGTGTCCAAGAGGGGATAGTGTATCGCCTCCCCAGTGAAGCGGAATACGCTGTGTTGGTTGAGGTGTGTGAAGTGGATGAGGCGGTATTTGATGATACGCACTCAAATCTCAATTTCGCCCATTACGCCTCATCGGTTCCGGTGGATACCTATGCGCATGGGAAATTGTACGATGTGATTGGAAACGTGTGGCAGTGGACACAGACCCAGATGGCACCGTTCGAGGGATTTTTTACCCATCCGTGGTATGCTGATTTTACCGAGCCGACGTTTGATGGGAAACACAACATGATAAAAGGGGGTTCTTGGGCATCAACAGGCAACGAGATACTCAAGAGTTCACGCTATGCGTTTCGTCGCCATTTTACGCAACATGCTGGTTTTCGGTATGTGGTAGGTGAGGGTGAAAACGAGAGCAAAAAATATGAAAATATAGCGCAGATGTTTGATGGGTGGAAAAAACGGTATGGATGAGTTTCGTTTCATTGACCGCTCTACTACCAATGCCGAAAAATATACCCTGCGCGAGAAGCTTTTCGGAGTGAATGAGGTGCAGCCTCTGTGGGTTGCCGATATGGATTTTGCAACTCCGAAATGTGTTTTAGATGCGGTGAGTGAGCGGTTAAAACATCCGATAATCGGGTATGAGATACTGCCTTCCTCTGCTTACGAAGCACAAATCGAGTGGTTTAAAGAGCATCATGATTTTGTGATGGAGCGGGAGTGGTTGAGCTACTCTCCATCGGTTGTTGCTTCACTGGGGTGTGCGATACGTGCATTGAGTGAGGTAGATGATGAGGTGATCGTGATGGATCCCGTCTATCCCCCATTTTACTCGATGGTGCGGGATAATCATCGTCGTTTGATTCTTCATCCGTTGCACCAAGATGATGAAGGTGTTTACCGCTTTGACATTGAAAAGTTACGCTCTCAAATCACCTCGAAAACCAAACTCTTAGTCCTCTGTTCACCGCATAATCCGATAGGACGTGTATGGTCACGTGAGGAGTTGGTTGAATTAAGCGGCTTGTGTTTGGAATATGGCATTGTGATTATCAGCGATGAGATACATTGTGATTTGGTTTACCCTGAACACAAACATATCCCGATAGCCTCTCTCTCATCTGATGTGTGTAATGCGACCGTTACCCTTATGGGGAGTGGTAAAACCTTTAATATGGCGGGATTTTCGATTTCGACGGTGTGTATTGCTGATGAAACGATGCGAAAACGCTATGCTGAAGAGCAACACCGTCTCCATTGGGGTGATGGTGCACTCCTCTCTCATGTGGCGTTTGAAGCGGCCTATCGGCACGGTGGTGAGTGGCATCAAAAACTGCTATATCGTTTGGATGAAAACCGTCAAAAAGTGGTACGTGCGTTTGAAAATACGGAAATAAGAGTAAATGCCCCGCAAGCAACCTATCTGGCATGGCTTGATTGTCGTGCACTGGGGATGGGTAATCGGGCATTACGGGAGTTTTTTGTGCAACAAGCGGGGGTAGGGTTGAGTGCAGGGATCAGTTTCGGACGGGAAGGATCTGGCTTTATGCGTCTGAACTTTGCCCTCTCCTTTGAAATGCTGGAGCGTGCATTGGAGAAAATTACCCACGCACTAGAAAATTTGGAGCGATGATGAGCGAGACATTAGCCAAGATAGAGGATTTTTTATCCGAACACCATCTCCTCTCCTTGGCAACCATAGGGGATGAATTATGGTGCTGTTCTCTTTTTTACGTTTTTGATGCGGATACGGTAGCCTTTATCGTCGCAACCGACCCTGAGACACTTCACGGACAAAATATACGCTACAACCACACGGTAGCCGGAACAGTAGCGTTAGAGACCAAAACGGTCGGGAAGATTCAAGGGATTCAGTTTCGCGGTGTGATGCGTTTAGCCGATGAGCATAAAGAGCTTTATTACAAAGCGTACCCTTATGCGTTGGCAATGAATCCGACGTTGTGGAGTATCCGTCTCGATGAGATAAAATTTACTGATAATCGATTGGGATTTGGGAAAAAACTCACTTGGAAGAGGGAAGAGTTTTAAGCTCAAACAATACGCAACTTTTCCCGCTCGAACTAAGGACGACTTGTGAGGGTATAAATTTACTTTTAAACCCATAGGCTCTGCATCCATGAGGCTGGTGTGGCTCCCATGTGACAAAATAATGGACACATTTTTGACAGATAATTTTTTGCATAGGAAATTTTACCTATAATTTGCATAAATTTAAAATCTGATTATAGGATACTCATGAATAAACTACTCAGTATGCTCACATTGCAGCAAGAACTTAATGACTCTACCAACGGGATAGGTTGGGAAAAAGGGGTTACCAAGAACGGGAAAGTCATCAATTGGCGTCGATGTATCACGATGGAGTGTGCGGAGATGATTGATTCGTTCGGATGGAAACACTGGAAAAGCATTGCCCAAGAGACTGATTATGCTAATCTGCAAATCGAGATTGTCGATGTGTGGCATTTTGTGATGAGTTTAGTCCTCGAATTTACCAAAAATAGCGGTGCTGAGTCCATCGAAGAGTTGGCAACTCGTATTTCTCAAACCCCAGAGTATCAAAAATTAGTCGATAATGCACCACTTGCTTTTGCCGAAGATACACTGTTGATGGTAAAGATTGAAAACGTGATGCGCCTCTCTCTCATTCCAATCTCTCCCGAAATGATTGGTGCATTAATCGAGGAGTTTTTTGAATTGGTGTACATGGGTGGATTGAATCTGACACAACTTTATCGTCTGTATGTGGGTAAAAATATCCTCAACCAATTCCGTCAAGATCATGGCTACAAAGAGGGGACGTATCTCAAAATGTGGGATGGGTTAGAAGATAATGCAGTCATGAAACGTGCATGGGAAGATGAGCCCGACATGAGCCCGCAAGAATTATACGCTGTTTTAAAAACCGTTTATCCGGCGTAAAATTTTCAACTTCAACGCCAAAGGAATCCATCCTTTTGGCTACGCTAATCGCTTGGATTACTAAAGCCTGCCCTATCGGGCAGAATATATTTCTTGATACTCACCCTTCCATCGCTTGTGACACCAGAACCATAGTTTTGGATGTTCGCGAATCACCTTTTCGAGTCCGTTCACTTGTTTTTGGGTTGCTTCTATAATCGAGTGTTCATCACTATTTTCTACGCTAATGGGCTCTTCAAAACGGAGCGTGTAGTGTTCTTCATCCTCACTTGTGATATAGACACCCACGATAGGGGCATTAAATTTTGCCGATAAAGATGCTGCCGATGAAGTGTGGTAAGTTTCATGTCCGAAAAAGAGGGTTTTGACCCCGACGCGTGCGTTACTCGCTTGGTCGATCATGAGAAGAATCGAACGACCGTTTTTAAGTGCTTTGGCGACGTGTTTGAGTGCGCCATTTTTTTCGGCAAGCTCCATACGGTGATTGGTACGGGCTTCGAGGAGATAGGGGTCAAATGACGATGTACTAAACTCTTTGTAGATGGATGAGACGGGAGTAATCAGTGATGAGAGTGCGGCACCACCAAGCTCCCAGTTTCCAAAATGGGCAGATACAAAGATGATCCCTCTGTGCTGAGCTAATAGCGCATCGACTTTTGAGCGATTTTCAAAGCTCACTACTGATGCAACCTCTTCTGCACTATTACGTCTGTTTTCCATCGTTTGGAGAAAATTGAGGGCAAGATTACGGTAACAGTACGATTCAATCTCTTTTTTTATTTGGGGATTCAGTGACTCTCCAAACGCAAAATTTACATTGGCTTTAATGATCCGATTACGAGAGTGTGCTAGATGATGAACGAGAGATGCGAGGGAGGTAAAGATGGACTTTCTCCAGCTTTTCGGTAGATGCATCAAGCACCAATCAAAGAGTAAAAAAAGGCGGTATCCAATCATAAAAGCTCCTTGAGCAATTTCACAATCGATTCAGGGGAGATGTCACGAATCGAAAAATCGTTACGGTTAATTTTAAAAATATTGACTTGTGAGGGGGATTTGATAAAACGGTTGATTGACGTTGGATAAATCATCCGCTCATTTGTGGGTCCAAAGAGGGTGATAGAGGCTCGGTTCATCGCCCACGCGATGTGGGTTGGCCCCGTGTCATTACCGATAGTAAGACGGCATTGATCGATAAAATCAACCAATTCGATGAGGGACATTTTTGGGGCAATGGTTGCATTGTTACAGTGTTGGGCTATCCATTGGGCATCTTCATATTCCGTTGAACTCCCCCAAATCAGATGACACGGATAGGGGAGGAGATCGCAGAGGGTGGCGAACTGCTCTTTTGGATAACATTTTGATGGCCATGATGCCCCGATTACAAGGGCGATTTTAGCCTCATTAGGAGAGGATAAACCTGAAAAAATAGGTATTTTTTCCTCTATCAATGCATCGGAGTAGGGGATGTTTAATGCTTCGCAGATTACCATCACATTGCGTTTGATGACATTAAGATCATAAGCGATAGTGGAGGTGGTGTCATAAAACCATGAGGCAACCCCTTCACGGGCACTTTTGAAATCAAAACCGTGTACTTTACCGGGTAAAAATGTCGCAACGAGTGCCGATTTGAGTAATCCTTGTGCATCGATAATGTAATCGTATTTCTCCCGTGATCGAAGGGTATGGACCATCTCTTTGAGAAGTGAAAAATGTTTTGTTTTTTTGAGCCGTTTGAGAGGGATAGGGATCACTTCATGGATAAGGGGGTGGTTTTTTAGTATGGGAGCAAACGCCTCTTCGACAAACCAATCGATACGTGCATTGGGGTAATAGGCGTGGATAATTTGCAATACTACAGCGGTGTTGACAATGTCTCCAAGTGCGCTGAGACGGACGATGGCGATACGGAGTTTGGAATTATTCATAAGGATAACTATAGCGCAACTAAGCTATAATCACCATAATACTCAATGTTATACACCAAAACGAATACATCCGTTTTGGTGGCAGGGACAAATGTCCCTACAACCCCCTGAAGCTACAAAAAAACTATGTTTTTTTGAGAATTTAAGGGTTTAGTTATAAAATATAAGAAGGTAAAAAATGGTCGTTCAAGACATACAGCAGTTTTCTGAAATTCGTCCCAAAGCACGTGCCTATTTTTGTTATCTTTTCCAAAAAAATCTTCCGAACCATCTCCCCTCAGCAACCGTAGAAGCAATCACAGCACGTTTGCGTAAAATCAAAGGGGATTTACAAGGAACCGAAGCGGTTTATCTTCTTGATGAGACGGGAACTCAAGTGGGACCCACCTATCTCAAAGAGGGGAAGAAAGAGGATGATAACGGAAAAAATCGCTCAACTCGCGCCTATTATTACCGTGCGATGCATGAGCGACGATGTACGATTACCGATCCTTACCCTTCATTACTCAACGATGAACTAACGGTTACGGCATCAGAGCCTATTTTTGACGAGCACGGCGAGATTATTTATGTCGCCTGTTTGGATATGCCGCTTACCGAAGTGCTCCGTATTGCCCATCCATTAGCCGCCGAATCGATTGCCGGAAAATTCTTTCGCACTATCTATGCCCTTTTTTCCCTCGCATTAGCGTTTGTTGCCCTCCTGTTGTTTGTCAAAGGATTTGAGGGATTTTTGTCTCACGGTATCGGCGGTTATGATAAGATTGAGATCAAAGATATTTTTGAATCGACGATTTTACTCACCCTCTCTCTTGCTACGTTTGATTTGGTCAAAACGTTGTTTGAAGAGGAGGTATTAGGTCGGAGTAAAAAAGATCCTGAATCGGAAGTGCATAAAACGATGGTACGCTTTTTGGGCTCAATCATTATCGCCCTCTCCATCGAAGCGCTAATGCTCGTCTTTAAATTTGCGATGACCGATCCAGCTATGCTGATTAATGCCATTTATATTATCGGAGGGGTTTCTACCTTGCTTATCGGATTGGCAGTCTATATAAAACTTACACGTTTAAAGGATCCTTCGTGATAGGGATAGTCGATTACAATATGGGCAATCTTGCCAGTGTTAAAAATGCATTTGATCTGTTGGGTGAGAAGGTTGTTGTGGAATCCGATCCTCATAAACTTATCCAGTATGATCGACTGATTTTACCCGGTGTGGGAGCATTCGGGGATGCGATGGAGCATCTAAAAATGCACGGGATGGATGAAGCAGTACGTGAATATGCCGCAAGCGGGAAATATCTTTTGGGTATTTGTTTGGGGATGCAGTTATTGTTTGATTCAAGTGAAGAATTTGGACTCTCCAACGGACTTGGATTGGTAAAAGGGCGCGTTGTAGCGTTTGACAGCAGCCGTTTTCATACACCATTAAAAGTTCCCCACATGGGCTGGAACCGAATGTTTACTAAAGAACACCCGCTATTTAGCGGATTAGATGAAGCCCATTATCTCTATTTTGTCCACTCGTATCATGCTTTGTGTGAAAACGAAAAGGATAGCATCGGAGAGTCTGTGTATGGTTACCGTTTTACCAGTGCTGTTGCTCATAACAACGTGATGGGGATTCAGCCTCATCCTGAAAAAAGCCACCAAAACGGTTTAAAGATTCTTAAAAATTTTATCAATTTATAAAAGGGTATGAATGACAATATTTCCGGCAATCGATCTTAAAGACGGTAAAGCGGTACGTTTGACCAAAGGGCTTATGGAGAGTGCAAAAATCTACTCCGATACCCCTTGGGAATTGGTGAAAACGTTTGAAGAGATGGGGGCGCAGTGGGTTCACTTGGTCGATCTTAACGGTGCATTTGCGGGTGAGCCGAAAAACTTAGAACAAATTCGTCTGATTCGTGAAAATTGTAATGTTAAACTACAGCTTGGTGGCGGTATCCGTGATGAAGAGACGATTAAACGGTATTTGGAACTCGGTATTGATCGTCTTATCCTTGGCTCCATTGCCCTACGTAACCCTGAATTCGTAAAAACGATGGCGGCGAAGTACCCTATCGTCGTCGGAATCGATGCGATTGATGGTTTTGTCGCGGTTGAGGGATGGGGTGAAGTGAGTGAGATGCGCGCTACCGATTTGGCACGCGCTTTTGCCGATGCGGGAGTAGAAGCGATTATTTGTACCGATGTGGGACGTGATGGTACACTTTCGGGTGTAAATGTCGATTTTACATTGGAGATTGCACGTGCTTCTGGTGTACCAACGATTGCCAGCGGTGGTGTAAAAGGTGATTCGGATATCGAAGCGTTGCTCCAAAGTGGCGAAATATCGGGTGTAATCGTCGGAAAAGCTTTTTATGAGGGAAGAATTGAGCTAAAACGGTTCTTTTAAACTTCACACAAACTTCATTTGGCTATTATTTGTATAATTAATCTTGAATAAGACATCGATTACAAAGGAAAAACTTTGAAATTATTGGTTGTAGACGATAGCTCAACAATGCGTCGTATCATTAAAAATACTCTTTCACGTCTTGGTTATGAAGATGTTCTTGAAGGTGAAGACGGCCTTCAAGGGTGGGCAGCACTCAATGAAAATAGCGATGTTGGTATGTTGATTACCGATTGGAATATGCCGGAGATGAATGGACTTGAATTGGTTAGAAAAGTGCGCGGTGATGCACGTTTTTCTGATTTACCGATTATTATGGTTACAACAGAAGGTGGAAAAGCGGAAGTTATTACTGCCCTGAAAGCTGGCGTTAATAACTATATCGTAAAACCTTTCACCCCTCAAGTCCTCAAAGAAAAACTTGCAGCAGTCCTTGGCACAGAGGGTTGATGCAAGATTACTATTATATGTTGGTGGTTAAACCATCATCTCATTTGGAACTTTTTAGCGATTTTTTAGTTGATATTCTCCCTGTCGGATTTGAAGAGATCGATGATGGATTTATAATCCGTAGTGAAGAAGATTTAGAGACAGTAAGTTGGGGGATTGAACAGTTTGCTGAAGCTCTCCAAAGTGCGTTAGGTCAAGTAATCGATTTAGATCTTACCTTAACGAAAGAAAAAAATGATGATTGGATTGCGCAGTATCAAAGTGCAATTACACCTATTGAAATTGCCCCCTTTTATATCCATCCGACGTGGGAAGAACCTCGAGAGGGGATGCTTAACATTGCGATAGATCCTGCTCTAGCGTTCGGAACGGGTCACCATCCGACAACAGCGTCATGTCTTCGAGGTATTGCCAAATATATCAAAGAGGGTGATGCTGTCATGGATGTCGGTTGTGGTAGCGGTATCTTAGCAATGGCGGCAATCAAAAAAGGAGCTATTGTTGATGCGTGCGATACCGATCCATTATCGGTTGAAAATGCAATTGTCAATGCAGAACAAAACCACCTCTCATATCGACGTCTTTGGGAAGGGCCTATTCAAGAGACCAATGATGTTTATGATGTTATCGTTGCCAACATTGTTGCCGATGTTCTTGTATTTATTGCCAGCGACCTGAAAAAACGGTTACGCGAGGGAGGGATATTGATCCTCTCAGGAATAATGGATAAATATGAAGATAAAGTTCTAAAAGCGTATAAAGGCTATGAATTAACCGAGCGAATCGTAGAAAATGAATGGGTGACGCTCGTAGTAACCAAAAAGGAATGATGCCGTGGCACAACCAGAACAACCAACTCCTCCAAATAAGAATGATAATTTTTTTAATAAAAATCCCCTTATTACTTTCGCCCTTTTTTCAATTGTCGTCATTATGCTTTTCAAAGTATTTATCGGGGATGAGAGTGATTTAGCATCAAAAGTTAGTGGTTCTCAAGTAACTAAAACCCAAGAGGTAAGTTACGCAGAGCTAAAAAAACTAATTGAAAATAAGCAAGTTGAAAAAGTAGCTATCGGACAAACCTATATCCGAGCATTGGGTAATAGCGGGGGCACTAAAATTGCTTACACCACACGTCGCATTTTAGGGGAAGATACCTCTCTTATTGTTTTATTGGACAAACAACAAATTGATTACAGCGGATTTAATGAGAGCAATTGGTTTACCGAGATGTTTGGATGGTTGTTTCCTTTCCTTATTATTATTGCTATTTGGATGTTTTTTGCCGGACGGATGCAAAAAAGTATGGGTGGTGGAATTTTAGGGATGGGAAGTTCTAAAAAACTGGTAAATTCTGAAAAACCCAAAACCAAATTTGATGATGTTGCCGGTGCACAAGAGGCAAAAGAAGAGGTACTTGAAATCGTTGATTTTCTCCGCTCACCCGATCGTTATGTCGAACTTGGGGCAAAAATACCTAAAGGGGTTTTGCTTGTCGGTAGTCCGGGTACGGGTAAAACGTTACTTGCTAAAGCAGTAGCGGGTGAAGCGGAAGTACCGTTTTTCTCGGTATCGGGTTCTAGCTTTATTGAGATGTTCGTTGGTGTTGGTGCAGCGCGTGTACGTGATTTGTTTGAACAAGCCAAAAAAGATGCCCCTTCAATTATCTTTATTGATGAGATCGATGCTATCGGTAAGAGCCGTGCTGCCGGAGGTATGATGGGGGGAAATGATGAGCGTGAACAAACTCTCAATCAACTTCTCGCAGAGATGGACGGTTTTGGAACTGATACCCCTATTATTATTTTAGCGGCAACGAATCGACCAGAAATATTAGACCCTGCATTGCTCCGTCCGGGGCGATTCGATCGTCAAGTATTGGTTGACAAACCTGATTACCAAGGGCGTATCGATATTCTCAATGTTCACGTTAAAGGGGTCAAAATTGACAGTGATACTGATCTTGAAGAGATTGCTCGCCTTACAGCCGGTCTTGCCGGTGCAGATTTAGCGAATATCGTCAATGAAGCGGCATTGTTAGCAGGTCGCAAAAGTCAAAAAACGGTTCGACAGAGCGATTTACGTGAAGCGGTTGAACGTGCCATTGCCGGATTATCTAAAAAGAGCCGTCGTATTGATGAAAAAGAGAAACGTATTGTTGCGTATCATGAAAGTGGCCATGCATTGTTGGCAGAGACGACCAAGGGAGCTAAAAAAGTCTCTAAAGTCTCTATCGTCCCTCGTGGTCTTGCGGCATTAGGATATACCCTTAACACCCCTGAAGAGAACAAATATCTAATGCAACGACATGAATTGATTGCTGAAATTGATGTATTGCTCGGTGGACGAGCTGCCGAAGAGGTCTTTATCGGTGAAATCTCGACTGGTGCAGCAAACGATTTGGAACGTACTACTGATATATTAAAAGCAATGGTGCAAATGTACGGTATGAGTGATGTTGCGGGATTGATGGTACTTGAAAAACAACGCAGCAGCTTTTTGGGTGGTGGTATGACTCAAGCCAAAGAGTACAGTGAAAAGATGTCGGAAGAGATGGATGGGTTTATTAAAAATACCCTCTCTGAACGTTATATTATCGTAAAAGAGCGTCTTGAAGAGTATCGCGATGCTATCGAAAAAATGGTAGAATTATTGTATTTAAAAGAAAATATAACGGGTGATCAAGTTCGTGAGATTATTGAAGCTTTTGAAAAAGAAAACTCAATCGATACAAAACTTACGCCGCGTAAAGAGACACCCTCTAGTAATAAAATAGTCATTGACGAATAATAGGAGTTATTAAATGAGTGTTCAAAACGATACCTTTATCCTCTCCAAGCAAGGGTGGTTACCGATTGCTCTAGCCGGAACTTTGTTTATTTTTTTCAGCATGACGGCATTGCACCTTTTCCAATTTATTTTCGGTGCATTGTTGATCGCTTTTTTAATCTTATTTCGTAACCCTGAGCGTAGTGCTGCTTTAGGTGAAACCTCGAGTATTATCAGCAGTGTAGATGGGGTTGTTTTGGGTATCGAAGAGACGCTTATTAATGATAAAACAATGAAAAAAGTAACCATACTTAATAGCTTGTGGAATGTCTCAATGTTACGTGCTCCATTTGATGGTGTAATGGAGTGGTGTAAAGTTCGACACGGTGTATCCTTAGGCTTGTATCACCCACTAGCGGAAATGTTGAATGAGAAAATATTAATCGCATTCAAATCACTTTCCGGTCATGAAGTGTTTATTGAGCATACGAGTGCTCAAAGCTGTTTTTCTATCGCTGTAGAGAATGAAGAAGCACAAAAGATGAAAGAGGGGTCACGTTATGGTTTTTTAGCCCGTGGTCGTACTGTGATGTATATTCCTAATGAAGTAACATTAAATGTTCATGCAGGGGCAGATGTACGTGCGGGTGAAAGCGTAATCGGACGCTTTGATGCGTAAAGATCCACCCCCCATCGCCTATCTTTTTCCTAACTTTTTTACTGCTGCTTCTATTTTTTCCGGATTTTATTCTATCACCCTCGCTTTGCAACACTCCTTTGATATAGCTGCATGGTTTATCTTTCTTGCCCTTATTTTTGATGGTTTAGATGGACGAGTTGCCCGTTTGACCAATACGGCTAGCCATTTTGGTGTTGAATTTGATTCCTTAGCCGATATTGTTGCGTTCGGGGTTGCTCCGGCATTTTTGATGTATCTGTATGTTGGAGTTGACTATGGTCGTCTTGGGATTGTCGCGAGCGCTTTGTTTATTATTTTTGGTGCGGTTCGATTAGCCCGTTTTAATGTGATGACCTCTCGAATTGAACCCTCTGTCTTTATTGGATTGCCGATTCCAACTGCAGCTGTAATGATTGCTACGGCTATTTTATTGTTAGAACATTATCCTCATCTCCTTTATCTTAAACTCTTTTTGCTAGTTCTTTCGGTAGTACTTGCTATTTTGATGGTGAGTAATATCCGCTACCCAAGTTTTAAAAAACTCAATATGCGTAGTATCCATTTTACCCGTTTTTTAATCGGAGCAATTGTTCTTGCTTTAATGGTATTTATCTATCCGATAGAGGGGATGGCAATTTTAGGGGCATTGTATTTGGTATATGGTCCATTGAGAGCCTCTTACTATCTGCTCCGCCGACTGTTTGGGATTAAAAACAGTTAAAGTGGATGATAGGTATTGGGTTCGCTTGCGAGCTTATCGGTATCGATACTAAAATCAAACATATTGGATTTGAATCCGCTATTCCCCATTTTATTAAACTGGATAATGGCTGCAGGATTGTTTTGTACTTGCATATAGAGTAATCCTAGTGCGTAGCGATTTTCTAGATAGTTTGGATTGGTCATTTTAGAGAGTTCGAGCAGTGCAATGGCATTTTGAACATGTTCAGCTCCGATGGATGCAGAAGCAGCCATGAAGAGTGTACGTTCATCTTGTACCCCATAAGTATCGACCACCTCATTATACAGAGTGTACGATTTTTCAAAATCTTGGTTGTAAAAATAGGCCAATGCCAAGGCAGAGGCAATATTAGCACGATTCTCTGTTGTGTTTTGATATTTAGTTTCCAGTCTTTGTATCATTGGTGCTAACATCCCTGTAATGGCAGCGATAGTGATTCCTCTCTCACGAACAATTTGGGGACCAAAATAGAGGTCGTCATAAGTGAGTTTTTGATTTTTAAGATAATTGAGTGCCGATCTCGCGTATGCTTTTGGTGCTTCATCTTTATAGTGAGTATCGATGTAAAGTAAATGGGGCAGAAGATCATGTGGTTGCATATAGGTGAGTTTCTCAGACGCTTTACGGGCGCTATCGTCGATTCCGAGCTCGGTAGCAATAATAATTTTCATCACTTGATACAACGGTCGTTCTTTGTAATGATTGTCTAACCAACGGCTCGCTGAGGGGTAATTATTTTCAGACATTGCAAAGAGGGTTCGATAGAGGTCAAACTCTTCTGTTGTCCCTTCTTGCAGTAGATTGTCTTTTATGATAGAGATAAGCTTCGGATTTTTTTTCATTATCATTTCAGAAGACATAACGGCAAAGATACCTGAGAGATAATTGTTAGCATCTGCATGGTAGGAGCGCAAAAAATAGTCGTTTGCTTTTGTGTAGTCTCCTAACTGAGCATAGGTGAGAGCTAAATCATAATTTAAAATTGAATGACTTGGATGCTCTTTAACCAATTTCAAAAATTGTGCATTTGCATCCCGAAGGTGATAACTGAGTGCTTTTTGGATGGCAAGTGCGATTCCGTAATCGACATCCGAAGCGTTAGAACTTTTTTCGAGATACTCTTTAGCGGATGCAACATCATCGATATAGATATTTGCATTTCCTTTTCGAATATAACTGATTGTTTGAGAAGCGTTAAAAATTTTATATGGGGCAAAGGCAAATATTTTAGGATACGTTTGAGGATGTACCTTTGCATTGAGAGTGCGATATGCTTTTTGCAGTGAATCGGGAGAAAAGAGGGTAGGTCTGAGTGTTACTTTGATAGGATAGGGGGTATAGACATCATCAGGATAACTATCGGTCACTTTTTTTAAAATTCCTCCAGCCTCTTGATGCTGACCAAGTTTTAGATCGACAAAGGCGAGTGAGAGGTACTCTTGTATTGGTTTTTTACTTTGAAAGACGGCGTTATTGAGGTATTCACGCGCACGGATAAGATTACCGTTATTGGCATAGAGGAGACCTAGTGAAAAAGAGTCAGTCTCTTGAAGTGGTTTTTCAAGACTTCCGATTGCTCCCGTGTAATTTCCATATAGGGTGTCGATAGAGGCTTTGAGTTTGTTTTGGGTGAGTTGATATTCTGATGTGCTAGGGTGGTTTAGTGCACTGAGTGCCTCAAAATAGTTCCCACGGTAGTAGTTAATTAAAGAATAATAATAAGAGTAGAGAGGTGAATTAGTTTCCGAACTTAAATAGGCTTGTGCAAGATCGATATAGTAATTAAAATTCTCTTTTTGTTCCAAATGAAGACAACAAACTGCCGCATTGATAGCACTGACACAGCGATTTTCAGACATGGAGATAGAGCGTTTAAAGTTTTCAAGAGCAGCTTGATACTCTTTTTCTTTGAGACGGACAACTCCGAGGTTGTACTGAGAGATGGACTCAGAGTAAAGGGCGATTTTTTCAAACAGTTTTAATGCTTCACCTTGATTGCCGTTAGCATACATATAGTTCGCACGTTCAATCATATTTTCAAGCTGGCTTGGTTCTATTGCAGGTTCTTGTTCTTTATTTGAGGCTATTAGGGGCTCTTCTTGTACTATTGCTTCACCGTTACCTGAATGAGAAAGAAAAGCAAAGGTTAGCCCACCGCCCCCAAGTAAGAGGAGAAGTGCACCAGCGATAATGGCAATTTTCTTTTTATTAAGAGGAGTTTTAGTAGCAGCTGAATCACCTTCTGTGCTCGATTGGGCTTCGACGCCGGCGGCATCGGCCTCTTCGATGATGATAATCTCTTCTTGATCAGCCATAAGCTCTCTTTCGTAGAATTAGAGGTATTTTTGCAATACAGCAGGGATGATGATACTGCCGTCTTCTTGTTGGAAATTTTCCATAATAGCTATCATCGTCCGTCCGACCGCTAAACTTGAACCGTTTAAGGTGTGCGCGAGGATATTTTTTCCCTCTTCTTTATAGCGGATTTTTGCACGACGTGCTTGGAAGTCCCGTGTGTTGGAGACGGAGCTGATTTCACGGTAAGTGTTTTGCCCCGGAAGCCACACTTCGAGGTCTACCGTCCTAGCCGCACCGAATCCTAGATCCCCAGTGCAGAGGGTAACGAGACGGTGAGGAAGTCCCAGCGCTGCGAGGAGATCAGAAGCACACGCAACCATCTCTTCAAAAATAGCATCACTTTGATCGGCGCGGGTGATCGAGACGAGTTCGACTTTGTGAAACTGATGCTGACGGATCATACCGCGCACGTCACGTCCGCCGCTTCCTGCCTCTTTACGAAAACACGACGTATATCCTGTCATTTTGATCGGTAACTCCGCACCGTTTAGGATTTCGTCTTGGTAGAGGTTGGTGAGAGGGACTTCTGCCGTCGGGATGAGATAGAGCTCTTCCTCTTCGACTTTGAAGAGATCCTCTTCGAACTTCGGAAGCTGACCTGTCCCCTCTAACGCACGACGATTGACGAGCATCGGAACGCTGAACTCTTGAAAACCGCGCTCACGGTTAAAATCGAGCATAAAATTGATAAGGGCACGTTCCAACCGAGCACCCATTCCGCCCACGACGCTGAAACGGCTTTTTGCGAGTTTAACCCCCCGTTCGAAATCGATCCAACCGTTAGCTTCGGCGAGTTCCCAGTGCTCTTTTGGAGTGAATGTGAATGTTGGAGGGGTGAGGACTTTGCGAATTTCGATGTTGTCGTTTTCATCTTCACCATCAGGTACGTCCGCATCGGGGATATTAGGGACACGCATGATGATTGCATCGAGGGCTTCTTCGGCAGAGCGTTGTGTATCGAGGAGATCACCCAGGGTTACTTTGTTCGCATCGACTTCGATTTTCAACTCGTCGGTACTTTTTCCCTCTTTTTTGTATTGACCGAAAAGTTTGCTCAACTCATTTTGTTTGGCTTGCAATGTCTCGTAGGCTAGTTTGGCGGTTTTGAGGGTTTCGTTGGCGGATTTTAGCTCTGCAATCGTCTCGGCGGAGACTTTTTTGCGCATAAGTGCGCTTGCGGTTTCGTCAAAATTTTTCTGGAGAAGTTTTACATCGATCATAAAGGCTCATTTCATGGATTTAATAATGATCGATTATAGCCAAAAGAGGCTGAAATTAGGTGAAAGATGGATCGATGAAAAAGCATGAAAAAACAAGATAAAATAGCGTTAATTTTGTAAAAAAATTGCATAGAAAATGAGTATCATTCCAATGTTAATCTAAAATTTGAAACAAAAAGGTGTATTAAAAATGATTAAAGTTTTTTTCAAAAAAATAGTAGCAAATATTATCCCTTTGAGTGTATTTACAGCTGTATTTGGAATTATTATTTTTCAGTTATTTGCTTTTTTTGAACCTTATTTGTATCCTTTACACTGGTTACAAGCTGATGCAAAAGTGGTAAATTCAAATGTAATAATAGGTGCTTATCCTAGGGAAAATGATTTGTATACTCTAAAAAATAAGCTCCATGTTACAACGGTAATTTCATTGTTAAATACGTCTGGAATTCCACAAGAAAAAGATTTGTATGATGTAGAAAAAGAAAATTGTAAAGCATCTCATTTAAAGGTAATGAATTTTCCATTAGATTCTGATAAATTAAATACGGTAGGTGCACAAGAAGAGATCAATAAAATTATTGGATATGTACAAACACATAAAGAGGAAAAAATTTATATCCATTGTTATTTGGGGAAGCATAGAGCAATAAAAGTTGGTCAAGCAATAGAAGCAACGTTGAAATAGTTTCAATAATATGTGTTACGTTGTGATCTCTTTACGATTGATTTTTCCCCAACCTTTGCGCCAAAATTGGAATGTTGCAATAAAGCGTTCAATAGTCATAAGTTGACGGTAGCCAAAAGATTCCATTAAGCCAAAGAGTGCGAGTTTAAGCAAATCTTTACTTGATGAATAACGTTTATGGATAAAATTATCCAAGAAAATCGAGCTTAAAGTGATATAGCTTCCCCATGTAAATGCAAATAAAAAGATATAGATACTGATTTCTCTATCGATTAAGCCAAAAATATAAAAGATAATAAAACTGATGTATCCAAACATTTCTATGGTTGGTCCGAGTGCTTCGACAAAGAAAAAATAGGTCATTCCAAGCAACCCCACCTTTTTATACTTGGGATTGAGCATCATAACTTTGTTATACCATAAAACATCAATCAATCCTCTGTGCCATCGGTTGCGTTGTTTCATAAGTGATGTCCAGTCATCCGGTACTTGTGTCCAGCATATAGGGTCGGGAACCGATAAAATTTTATAAGGAATATCATGTTCAATACAGTAACGATGTGTTCTAACAACTAAGTCCATATCTTCTCCTACGGTATGTCGGTATCCTCCAATTTTTAAAACGATATCTTTACGAAAAATTCCAAAAGCACCTGAAATGATAAGTAAAGCATCAAAGAGATTCCATGCTGATCGTCCTGCTAAAAATCCTCGTGTGTATTCAACGGATTGAAAAAGTTCGATCCATTTGGAGGGTGTTTTGATAGAGGTGACTTGCCCGTTGACAACGGTGCAACCGTTTAGTGGACGAACAGTTCCTCCGACTGCTACTACTTCTTTATCGTGAGCAAAAATAGATCCTGCACGTAAAAGGCTATCATGTTCTAATAAAGAGTCAGCATCAACAACACAAAATAAAGGGTAGTTACAAGCATTGATTCCACAATTGATTGCATCAAATTTTCCGCCGTTGTCTTTATCGATAAGCCATAAATTTGGGTTTAATAAAGAGATATAAACTTGTCGGATTGGCTGATGATATATTTCAAGTTTTACCGGTTTGTCAACAGGGATAAAATGAAATGCATCGATTAAGCGACTTATTGTTTCATCTTTTGATCCATCGTTAACGATAATTATCTCGTACTCAGGATAGTGCAAAGCTAGCTGAGAACGGATACTACTAACTATAGTTGCTTGTTCGTTGTAAGCAGGAACAATTAGGGAAATTGGTCTGTATAAAGAAGTAGAAAGTGTTTGGTGAAGTCTGAATCGACTACCGTATACTTCTCGTTTGATAATATCGTCTAATGCAATAAAGGTAAAGGCGGAATAGGTACTATTAAGAATGAGAAAGTAGATAAAAATAATGATCTGGATAATAATAACGATAATGAATAGTAGATCAAGCATGTGCATCTTCGATTAAGTGAAGTGAAAAAATGGCACATTCTTTAGCATATAAATCTTGTCCGGAAGTAGCAATGGTATGTAGAATATCAATACCACCATTTAGTTTGGAGAGAGAACGTGAAATATTGTATCGAACGTAAAATGAATCATCACTAAGATGGAGAGAAGAGAGATAGGTTAAATCGTCTCCTTTATAAGATGATAGACTTTTTGCCGCTACAATACGGAGAGTCTCATTATTGCTTTTTAAGGCATTAGCTAAAATGGTTTTATCAGTTATATGTCCAAAAGCTCCTAAAGCTCTTACAATCGTTATTTTGATACTATCATGAACCGTCATAAAATATAGTTCTTGTAATTCCGGAATAATCGATTCATACCCAATAATCGAGATAGCTTCAATAAAAGCTTTGAGTGTTAAATAGTTCGATTGTAATTGCAACCAATAAAATATTGTAATAATCGCCATGTGATTATCGAGTTCGATAAATCTTTGTATTGTATTGCTTAATAGATATTCGGTAAATTTACCGGATGTATCGGTTTTGTTTAGAGCTGATAAGAACAGTTCAGATTCTTCAGGATTTAGAATAAAACTAAGACCTGTCAATGCACTATTACGGATAGAGATATCGGCTGAAGGGTCATTTATAAGAGATAAAAAGAATGGATGATTCTGTTCATAATGACACATTGCAAGACGATCTACTGCATTAAGCCGTTGATTTGTATTTTGGTTTGATATGGCTATATTGAGATAATGATCCAATACACCGTATTGTATAAGTGCATTATGTAATACAGATTTATACAAAGGGTCATTAAAGGTTTCAAGAAGCTCAATAACAATATCACTGAATGCTTCATATTCAAGCTCTTTGTGCAGTGTTGGGATAGTGTGCTCTGGTAACTCAGCAAAGAGTGAGAGTGTTAACTGATCTCGATAAAAATTTTTTAAATTTTCGATTTTTATTATTTTTGATTCAATTTTTATTTTATGAATAAATAAGACAATAATTGTTATTAAAGAGAGAGCGACAAAAAAGAGGATGCCGATTATCAGGAAGTGGCGGAAAAAAAGTGTTATTGACTTTGAATGATTGATGATAGAGATGTATGTCGATTTAGGAGGTTCAATTGATGGGATTTTTTTATTTTCTGTGACAGGTGAGAATGTACTTACCGATTGAGGATATTTTGGCATTTGTGTGATCTCTTCAGTTTGCATATGCCAAGTTGTCGTTGGCATAATGATGGCATGTTCAAAACCTATTGCAATATACTTTTTTAAATCTCTATTGAGTTCATTAGGTGTTTTGCTTATACCGTATTGGGCAACAATATAAGATCCGATTTTGTAAAGTTTAATCTCTTTATGATTTGCTAAAGAATGTTGTTGCAGTTCATTTTTGGAAGCTTCGATCGAGGTTGAAGAAAAAAGTCTGATTGTATAGACCCGTTCTTTTGAGATAGATGGTGATGTTTGTGCATAAAGTAGATAAGGCAATAGTAAGAAGTAGAATAGGGTAGTATTTTTTTTTATTTTATAGGAAAAAAATTGCATTTACCAAAAATATTTGAGAAAAATTTCTCCACCACTTCTTCGATATAAATTGGTTCTTCTCCCATCTGTTAATGATGATCCTACTGACCATGAAGGGCTAAATCGCCAATCTCCACCTATTGTTTGAGAGAAAGTACGTGTATGTAAAAGCGGATCAACTCCGGTGACTTCATAACCATTTCCGAGGGTAAGGGCATAGTAAAGGTGAAGATGCTCTATCTGATCATAAGCTAATGTAGAAACGCTGGCATAAGAGTGGGAAGAAGGGACCCAATAAAGGTCTTCAGTTAATCGCATACCGTTATTCCATGGTAGCGGAAGTGCAATAGAAGGTTTGTATATATCGACTGAAGTATTTTGAAATATCATGTGACGGTATACTAATCCAAGTTCGGTATCGTGAAAGACTCCTTGATAAATTCCAGCAGAGTAATCTAACGTAGGTAAAAAATATGGATTTGAAGATTGATATACAGAAAGAAATCCCCATCTCTTAGAACTTTTATCGCCTAAATCGCTATATATTTCTAAGCCGTTTTGTCGATCTGTTAGGGCATAACGATGAATGGAAGCTGTGCTTCCTATCCATGTCATTCCTAATGCGTGTATTCCTGCTTGAAGGGTGAAGTCTTGTTCAGAATTATGATTTGCTCCATAACTATAAGCTTCACCTTTTAGTAAGACAAAGTTCTTTTTTGCAGCGAATTGATCATTTAATGAAGTATTTGAAACTTCATCCATTTTGACCAAGTAGGATCTATTGTGGGTCATATCATAAAGTGTTTGATAATAAAAAGTTGCCTTTGGATAGTTGTGGCTCCAATATTGCAACGATGCTAAAAGTTCAATGATTTCAACATTTTTTGGATAGTGTTTATCCATTGCTTCCAGCCGATTTATTGCTTGTGGAAAATCATTTTTAGAAATTAAAGCAGAAATATTTTTAATACTTTCATCATAGTTTTCGATAGAATAGTTAGAGGAACTATCGGTTAATGATTCTCCTCTGAGAGATAATGATAGGATGAATAAGATAAAAAGGGTACTAAAATTATGCATGTAAACGTTTTGACTCTTTTAAGGTATTGTCAATGACTGATAATAGTTTTGCAGGGTTAACAGGTTTGGTAAGATAATCATAGACATTTCTTAGCTCATGTCGCTCTTTGTTATGGGCTTGTGAAAGTGCAGAAAGGATCACAATGGGAATGTTGATTAATTCAGGGTCGTTGTGTGCAGCATAAGCAACATCAAATCCCGTCATTTTAGGCATATTAAGATCCAATAAGGTTAAATCAGGATGGAACTCTTTCATTTTTGCAAGCCCCTCTTCTCCGTCGAAGGCAGTGAGTATTTGATACCCGTTACGTGATAAATAGTTGACGAGAAAAGAGATAATTGTTTTGTTGTCATCAACGCATAATATTAAAGGCTGTGTTTGCATAGGTAGTAAAACTTTAAGTTATAAAATAATTATTGACATTATACTCTATTGTAGGTTAGCCAATAATTAACTAATTATTATATGACTAGATATCATCAAGACTGTGAAATACCCATCCTTTGAAGGAGGTGTGGTGAATACTCATCATTAGAACCTCTTCTAATCTATCCTTATGATTAAAAAATGATAGCTGTTGAGCATTTGATTCTTTGGATGGGGAGAGATCAACTGCTAGAAAGATCGATTTTTTAGAGGTATCGGCATAGTTTAGTTCGTGTTCAACTGTTGCCAATAAATCATTGGGATTAGTACGATAGGACATAATAACGGTTTCATCAGCAATGTCAATTACTTGATCGCTCAGTGGACGATGGTTGATACTGATTGAATCAAGCCAAAAAGGGATAGAAATAGAGAGTTTTAACCCTTTTTTGTGTAATTCTTCAGAAACTGCTTTCAGTTTTAAGAGATAACGGTGCCATAAATTCTCTTGGCTAGCAGGAGTATAGTCAGGTCGGGTATAGATCTCAATATCAAGATGAAGACCTTGGATAGCTATATGTTCTTTGAGTGCTTGATCAAGAATTGATAAATCGTATTGGATAGATGAGGGATCGTCAATGGACGCTGTATTACCATCTAAAAGCCAAAAGGAATAGTGATTAAGTTGTCGAGCGTCTTGACGAAAAGATTCGTCTATCTCTGTATTATGTCGTTGTAGATATACGGTACTGATGGAATAGAGTGACGTTTTGGAAAGATTATCCAAACGGTTCCATGCCCATACTCCATTGGTTGTTTCTTTTAAAGGAATAGTAGGTTTAGAACATCCATAAAATAAAAGTAATGTGAAGAGTATTTGGATGAGAGTATGTAACTTAAGGAACAATGTCAAATACCCATTGATTTTTTCCGCTATGTAAGTCACCGATAATTTTTTGATTCTGAACTTGTACGTCTGATGTAATAGCGCGTAAATGGACTTTGCTGTTAACGGTAAATGTTATCCCTTTAAAATCAGCAGGAGCATTAGTGGTGATAATAAGGTGGTTGCCTTGATATTGATAATTCCAATTAAGCGTATCTCTAAAATGCCAAAAATCTCCTGCTTGTGACATAGTTGTGCGCCAAACATCATTTGGTAGAGCATGAAGAAATTTTTCTTCAAACGATAAATCTAGGTTTTTAAGTTTCCACCATGTGCAATCAGGGTGTATTAATAACACAAAAACGGCACCATTGTTATGAAGTTTAGTAAATAGTTGTATTGCTTTATTAAGACGAAAAATGAGGGGAGGCAACATTTCATCTTCATAACTCAATGGAAATTCAAATATTTTGCTTTCTAGATTTAGGGTATATTTATCATAAGGATAACGATAAGGAAAATAAGAGAGAACATCTTCAGCCGAAAAGTTAGAACCTTGTTGATATTCCAGCTGCTCCATAATAGTGGGTAACTCTTTGTGGTATAAAAGTTCACCGCTTCTAAAGGATGCGACCTTTCCCCCCTTCATCCCATCTATAAGCTCTTTGCTCACTTTTAATTCACCGCAAAGAGTTGGATTGTTGTGATCTTCAGTATCGTTGAAACTGATTGGCTGATATTCAGGATAAGATTCTTTACATGTACCTATAGGGAGCTTGTTGAAATTTCGTGTGTGAATTACAGTATGGGAACCTATTTCAAATCCATTCTTTATCAACCAAGGGAAAATATGTGTTGTTTTAGGGGTAAAAAAAGCGATATCTTTATCATCAGTGAGATATTTTGTTTGGATAAAAAAAGTGCTTGGGGTATGTTCACGGATTTCAGTTTCGGCAAACTTTTTCACCCCCTCTTCAATGGAATATCGGTAATCAATGTCATGTGTAATCAAAAGTGTTGATTGGTATCCATGTGGGGCAGTATGGAGGGTTACTCCTATCGGAAATGTTGATTCATACATCCCTTTTACAAACAAAGAAAGATAGTCAGAAAGCGGTTCAAAATCGTTACAATAGTGATGATTGGCATTGTAATCTCTCCCAACTAAATTTCGAAGTCGTAAATCGTAGGAAGATATTCCAATTAAGGTAATATCCCCTTTTTTATACGTATAACGAATGGCGGCGGCATTGCCATCTTCATAACGTGCAAGTGTAATATCATTTGGGTGGGTTGTAATGGAAGTTGTATAAGGTGCTTTATCTTCCATAGTAGATAAGGTGTAGTTCTGCTCATTGGGATCATCGAAATATCGGTGACATGTATCGGGCTGAAGAGAAAAACTTTTGTGTATGTGTCCAGTGTTAAGAGATCGTGATTGCAAAATTGGGGCAAGTTTTGATTCAAGATCATGGTTGGCACCGACGATAATTAAACGACCACCTTTGTCTAAAAAATCTTCTAACATTTTCACTCGTTCAGAAGTAAACCAGTTTGGAAGAAAAGATCCTGCATCTAAATAGGCTATTTTTCCGGAAAAAAAAGCTAGATTTTCAGAGAAAACGAATGGTACACCGGAGATTCGTAATATTCTACTAATCATTGATGAAGACTCTGGATTACATAATAATGCGATTGATGTTTCCGTTGTTGCTAAATCTTCTGAGATGCTTGGTGTAGTTAACTGCGATAAAGTGATGGGTATTGAAGTCAGAGTGTCAATTTTTGCGATAGGTTTTGGATTAAAAAAAGAGTAAAGCATCATTAATAGTACAATGATTGGGAGTAAAATAATTAAAAAAATGCGCATTCTTTCTCCGAACAATTAATGAAAAAAGTTTTCTTGCGTGTATTATCGACAATAAGGACTTAATATTTAGCTCAAAATCACTTAAGAGACCCGTACTCGCCCCGTCGTGATTTTATGGATGACATGGGTGATATAGGTTTGATAAGGGATTCCCTCATTGAGTGCCATCGCCTTGAGTTTCGTGATATCGTCTTCGAATAGACGGATACTGATTGCTTTACGCTTGGAACGTTGTTTAATCGTCTCAGAAGCTGCGATTTTTAGCGATTTTTTGAGTTGCTCTAATTCATCGATAGGTAGTGAAATATACTCACCATTTTCCACCGCGTTGACGATGGCTAGCTCTTCATCCGTGTAGAGTGTTTTGGTACGCATCGGTTACTCCTTAAAGTATTTTTTGGTTTCTTTTCGGCTGGGATAGATCGTTTTGAGAAAAAACGTATCTCCCTCTTTGACAAACGGAACGATATAGGCGTAATTCATAATTTCGACAATTAAACAGTATTGACCCTGATGGTTAGCACTTGGGTTTTTGACGATGTCGAGAAGTTTGTTGTCTTGGATGCTGGTGACGACATCCTCGAAACAGACATTTCGGCTCTCTTTTAGGAGGGTGTTTTTTTCATCGTTCCAATCAAAAACCATTTGATCCCCCACCTGCTAAAGATATTGTTTTATAATTGTATATCAATTGTATGTAAAAGGACATAAGATTCTTGAAAACTTTTGAAAAAAGCTGGATTCCCAATCAAGTCGGGAATGAAGAGCGAGTGAAAGGGGCTGAAAATAGGTCAAATTCGTTCCGTAGCCACCTACGTTCACCCTGAGCTTGTCGAAGGCTGAATTCATGGTTCTTCGACATACCTGAAGGGCACGTGAGCTCACCATGAATGGAAAATTTGGTTATTAAAGAAGTAAAGTAATTTAAAGAGAGAAAAGTATATTATGGTATTCAACGTTTAAAGATTTAATATCACTATTACCCACGGATTCAAGATGCATCATGTATTAGATGTGTGTGATGACGAAAATTAATTTCCACCTAAAGGTAGCCTAATGAAAAAGATATTAACGCTTATTTTTCCCCTAACTATTACACTATATGGGGCGAGTTTCGATTGTATGAAAGCAAATTCTAACGTTGAGAAAATAATCTGTTCGGATAACGGGCTATCGGTACTAGATGAAAATCTCTCCAAAGCATTTAAAGAAGCAGTAAAAAGCACTAACGACAAAAACCGGCTCAAAAATGAGCAGTTTACATGGTTGAAAAAGCGGAATGAATGTAAAGATTCTAGTTGTCTGTATGAGGCTTATACAATTCAGCTAAAATACCTTAAAAATAAAGTGCAAACCCCATTTTCAACGACACAAAAAGCTCTCACACGTCCAGCATTAATGTCCGAAACACTTTATACTGATACCTATTATTCTCAAGCACCGAGTGACTCACTGGTATGGGCAAAAGCACTTTTGGGCTTAAATATTTCCGGATTTGCCCCTCATATAGAATCCAATACATGGACTGAATGCAACTATAAGAGCGGATTGATGACGTTGAGGGAAATTCAATCTCAATCAGGTAAGGATAAAACGTATCTGAAATTGTGGGCGGAGAATCAAAACCGGGTCTTTTCAGCATGTGAAGGAGGACCAGAGGACGATGTAATACCGATTCAACCTGTGGGGAAATTACCGCAGAGGGCACAAGGAGATTTTCTCTATCAACTCGGAAGTTGGAATTTTTATCGAAAAGACTACGTTGCGGCAATGGAAAACTATAAAGAGGTCGAAAAGCTGAACGATTCACCGCAGCGGCCGATGGCAGCCTATATGGTTGTGCGTACGCTTGCGTATCAAAACCATGCCGAAGAAGCGTATCATAAAATCGGAGAGATTTTAGCCGATCCTTCCTTGCAAAGCATTCACGATATCGCTAGAAATTATCGCTTTGTTATTATGAGTAATATGCGCTCTTTTAATTTGGAACTTACCCCAGAACTGGCAATGGAGCATTTAAACTGGCTTCAAAAGATTGTTCGCCTCTCTGCTGAAAATATAGAGCAACCGGAGAAATCGTTTACTGAGCAAAAAGATGCTTTGGCACAGTTCAATGTTTATTTTGCACCTTATGCACCTGATGGGAAAGGGGTTGATTGGTGGTTAACCTCTTATGAACCAGAAGGGCCCCGAATGCGTGCCGTAAAAGCTCTGGCATCTCAAAATCCTCTCATCGACTGGATGCAGGCAAAATGGGCATATAACGTATTCAATTACGATTGGCTTTGGTCGTTGCATCAACAAGACAACCCTTATTGGGAACAAAACCGGCATATAGTTACCCATGCACTTACGCAGTGGAAAAAGACCAAAGACGGATCGTGGTTGCAAATTGCTATTCAACGCGTCCATCCAAAGGATGATTTGGCTTCTAAAATTCTCTCCGATGCCGAACCTTATCTGAATAGTGCATGGAAAAACGAAACCCCAGAATATCGGATTTGGCTCTTTGATCTATGGAACAATGCTGTACGTATCCGCTTAGGACGAGATGAAATTGACAAAGCTGATGCACTGATTTTCGGGCATTGGGATTATTTTGAAAAAGAGTTGCTCTATTTTCCAGAATCGATGGAGTACAGCTATCGTAGAGATGATGTTAGACGAGTGTTAAATAAAACATTGCAGTGGTTAATCTATACAGGTAGGATTCAAAATGCACGCTCTTTGCTCGACGGTATACAAAAAAAGCTTCCTAACGAGTTTAATCAGTGGAAAAGCTTATTAGCGACAACACCGGATGAATCGGTCAGTGTCGCGATACTCACTGATTTTTATCGTTATGAATTTTATAAGTACGATAATGACGATAAAGTTTGGCGCGAGATGATCGAACTTTTACCGTTTCAAATGCTTTATTCCATGACGACGGACGATCGGATTAAGCGAGAGTATCGAGGGATGATCGCTCGCACCCTCTTTACAAGAGCGGTATTGCTCCGATACGATAACGATCAGATCGATAAATACGCAGCTTTGGCCGCCAAGCTCAATCCTTCGATTCGTGAGTCGCTTTTGGCGAGTGTCGCCGGGCATAATCGGGATAAATACATCGCATTTCTTCTAAAAATGCCTCGTTTTCGCCCGGCACTCTATTTGGAGTATGCGGATGATCCGGAACGTAAAGGTGAAGAAAAAGGGATAAGACTCGATGCCATCGACGTATACAATCACAACGATAACAACTGGTGGTGCCGATTTGATGAGGAAATGTTTAAAAAACGCATTTTCAATGCCATGGTGATCGTTCCAAACGACAACAATATCCTCTCATTTCACACCAGAAATACAATAGAAGATCAAAGCCGAAGGGGTGAGTTGGAACCTTATCTCGATAATCAGCAAAAATTGCTAAATAATCATCCCTATATGGCATTTATAGATAAAAAAGAGATAGAGGCGTTGGAAAATATTCCATTGGGACCGCAATATCTCAGCGAAGCGGTGATCAAACGTGAAATGGAATCAGGTCTTGCTAAAACTGCTGAAGACCAAAACGAGCGGGCAGCCAATTTAAATCGTGCTGTCAGAACGACACGATACGGATGTAATCGTAATTGTCTGCATGGCGAATACTCTAAAAAAGCCTATGATCTGTTACACGAGCGGTATGAAGACACCCCATGGGCAAAAGCAACGCCGTATTGGTTTAAATAGTGGGTGTAATTAGCTCAGGACAAAATCGCCTTGGCTAACTCAAACTGATTGGCAGTCATAATATGAATTTTCGGATGGAGTGCTTTGAGCTCTTCGAAAAGGGTTTTGCTAAGGCTAAATCCGACACGGTACTCTTCTTCTGGGCTGATGAGTGAGGCTTCTTCGAGGGCTTCGACCCACTCATGCGGTACAAATATCCCCGGTACATTTTCATCCAAAAAGCGGGCAGTACGGAGTTTAGTTATCGGGAAATAGCCCAAAACAAGAACGCAATTTGCGTTATTTTCGCGGTTGGCTTCGCTCATCATATCGAGCAGTTTGCGGGCATTTTCGAGATCGTAGACGGGTTGGGAAATGATGGCGATGGCTCCGTGGGCTACTTTTTTCGCCATCCTTTTTTGAAGCGTTGCGGCACTTTTGGCATAGGCATCGATAACGGCGAAGGGATAAATCTCTTGGACGGGGGCGAGAAGTTTTTGTTCTGCCAAGTCGGTTCCGTTGTTGAGTGCTGTGATGATATCGAGGAGGAGTTTGCTATTTCCCTCGAAAACCCCTTTGGCGTGCGGTTGATCGGAGTAGTGGGCGCTGTCGCCTGTGAGGGCGAGGATGGCGCGGACGTTGGATTCGTTGGCACCGAGGAGATCGGATTGGAGGGCAATGCGGTTACGGTCGCGCATGCTCATCGTGGCGAGCGTGGGGAGTCCGAAACGATCTTGGAGTTTCATCGCGGCAAAGAGGGCGTTGTATTTGAGTTTAGCCAGCGGGTTATCGGTGGTGCTGAACCCATCGACAAGTTTATCGAGACCCAGTGCAGCGATTTTCTCGATTGTCGGGGTGAACTGGGCTGAACGTGACGGTGTCGTCTCTAAGGTGATATAGGTTCCGTGACGGAGTTTATGGAGTAATGATTCGAACAAAAGCTACCCTTGGATATAATTACATCATTATAACAAAAGTAGGAAGTTAATTTTGATAAAGTTAGCGGTATTTGATTTTGATTCGACGTTGATGGATGGCGAGACCATCGATTTTTTTGCCGAAGCGCTCGGAATCGGTGAGCAGGTGAGTGCTATTACGGAGCGGGCGATGAATGGGGAACTTGATTTTTTCGAGTCACTTCAACAACGTGTCGGGCTTTTAAAAGGGTTGGAATTTGGTCTCGTCGAAGAGATTTGCCAAAACTTGCCCTATATGAACGGTGCTATTGAGACGATTGCAGAACTCAAAAAACGAGAGATTAAAGTAATCTGTTTTAGCGGTGGGTTTCGCACTGCTACCTCGTATGCTAAAAATATCCTCGGATACGATGCCGATTTCTCAAATGTTTTGCACGCCAAAGATGGGAAACTCACGGGACTGGTCGGCGGAGATATGATGTTCGATTATTCCAAAGGGGATATGTTGCAACGTCTGCAAGGGCTTTTTGGAATCAGTGAAGAGGAGACGATGGTTGTCGGTGATGGGGCAAATGATCGATCGATGTTTGCCCATGCGGGGACACGCGTTGCGTTTTGCGCCAAAGAGATTTTAAAAAAAGAGGCGAATGTTATCATTGATACAAAAGACCTCACCCAGATTATCACAAAGGTATTTACATGTTAGAGAACTCATTATGGTTGCGTTACAACCCGACAAAAACAATTCGTGAAGTGTTGACCCGTATTTATGAATGCGATGCGGTTGAGATTAGTGATGATGAACGCGATTTGTATGCATCGCTTAAACGCCATTTGACGAAAAAAGAGCTCAAGATGGTGATGATGAATGAGGCGGGAATGAGCAGTGATGAGATTGCAGCTGAAGTGGGTATCAAGGTAGAGGATTTAAAACTAGCTCAACATAAAGCTTATCGTAAAGTCCGTCAAGAGAAGATTCGCACTGAAGTACGGGCCAATAAAGTCAAAGAAGAAGTCATTGAAGAGGAAGAATAAAAAAACTCTTTTAAATTTGTTTTATTAATAGTCTATTTATACTTTACGTGATATCATTGTGTTGATAAGCAAAAAATCAATATAAGGGAATCGTATGATGAAATCAACTTCGTTTTTACTTGCAGCGGTAGTTGCTGTTGGAATGATGAGTACAACTGTATCTGCTGATGATAAAAAAGGTCAAAAAGCATATTTGAAAACCTGTAAAAACTGTCATGGTAACGGTACAAAAGGTGCAGCGATGCATACACAAGATGAGTGGGAAGACCTTTTTGCAAACGGCGGAGAAAAAATGATCAAAGCACACGCAAAAGATAAATCTTCAGCATATTTCAACGGTGAAGCTTTCAAAGATCAAGCAAAAGATCTACGTGATTTCTTATTCATGTACGGTTCAGATTCAGGAAATGTCCCTTCTTGCGGATAACTTCTCATTAGCACCCATTTCTGGGTGCTCTTCTTTAGCTCCATATTACCTTCAAGATAATAAAAATTAATCCTTAATTTATACTAACTAAGATACTATTATTGCCATATTTATAATAAAAGGAAATATAATGATCCATTTATCTCCATTTTTTGCTGTATCCTTTGCTTTGATGTGCTTCATGAGTACTACTGCATCAGCCGATATTGCTAAAGGTCAAAAGTGGTACGTTAAAAATTGTAAAGAGTGTCATGGGGATGGATCAAAAGGTGCAGCACTACATACTCAAGATGAGTGGGAAGAACTATTTGGCAATAGTGCGAAGCTGCTTATTAAAAAGCATGAAGGAAGTAAAGTCGAGTTGTATTTTAAAGGTGATGAATTTAAAGATCGATCGAAACATATTCGTGATTTTTTATTTGAATACGGTTCTGATTCTGGAAACGTCCCTGCCTGTTAAACTTTTTGTTGGTTAAGTGTTATACTTAACCACTCTATCACTTGATGATTCACTTTATCCATATTTTTTTTCAATGCTTCAATTCCCCCTTTGGCATTATTAGACGCCGATGGATGGGTTGAATAAAAATGTTTTGTTGCAATTACTTTTTTGGATTCCAAATCGATTAATCGATAGCTTATATCAATTATCCCCTCACTACTTCCATCCTCTTTTATTGTATGTTGAAAAATGGCTAGATTGGATTCAAGAATGTAATCTGTTTTTGCCCATGAAGCTGATGGAGCAACAGTAGAAAATAAGTTGCTGTGTTGAAGCGCAAGAAACAGAGTATTTTCTATCATACTAGAGGGGGTATCGCTCCATGCACTGTAGAGATAATTTCCTGATTCTTGAGTGGATGAGGAGTAATGAATCGATTTGGTAGCAAGAGAGGATAATGTGATGGGTGCATTGAGTTTAATGCTTTTAGGTAAGCTGGTAGAAAAAGGAGTTATACCTGATGGTGCTGGAGTCAACAATGAGTATTCTGTAATCGCAGGAGTGTGAATAGAACATCCGCTAAAGAGTGCTAAGATAAGAAGTGGGAAGATTTTTTTCATTATTTTTCTCCTGGTCCTGGGGTTGGATTAGATGTTTTAAATAAGATGTCTGAAGGGCTCTCTTTGAGTGTTTTCAAAGTTTGTTCCATCTCCACTAATGTCGCACGGGATTGTGCTAAGAGGGCATTGAGCTCTTGGGTGGAGGTTTGGATATCATAATCTCCTCGCGCCATACTACTTTGAATAGTCTCAATAAGGGCATTTGTTTTTTTTGAGGTCTCTTTCCATGCGTTCATACTAGGTCCGAAGCTATCTTTCATGGTGGTTCTAAAGGTTGCCATAGAATCATTGACGGTATCGGAGGATTTTCCGACTCTTGCCATCATATCATCCATATTTTTTCCAGTTTGGATAGAATTTTTGAGGAGGATATCGATTTCATCTTGATAATCCGCCATTTGGATTGAAATATTTTTGAGATTTGCCAAGGTTTGTGAAAAGTTTTGGGCATTTTTATCATTTAAGATAGCGTTTGTTTTATCAAGTGTATAGGAAAATTTTGTGACAACGCTACTAAGTGTTTCATCGAGTCGTTTAATTAATGAGGGTGAGGTCGGGATAACGGAGATATTTTTATCGGATGTTTGTAGTAGAGGGGCATTTTTTGCACCTCCGGCGATTTCGATAAATGCGAGTCCCGTGATACCGAAAAATTTGAGCATAGCGGTAGAATCATTTTTAATAGGGGCTGTTTTTTTGATTTTTAAAATAAGGACAACTTCTTCACTGTTCTGAGGATTGATTTGGATTGATTCCACTTGACCTACATCAACACCGTGAAATTTAACGGAGGCTTCGGGAGCGAGCCCTGATACCGATTCGGTAATATAGACTTTAAAGCGTTGGTATTCATTATCATCGTCGTTGTATTTGCCAAGCCAAAAGACAAAAATAACCATGGCAATGGTAAAAAAAAGGACGAATACCCCTACGATTGTGTAATTAACCTTGGACTCCATGTGTCTCCTTTTGAAAGAAATAATCGATTATGGGATGATTGATTTTAAGTACTTCAGGAAGTGTCCCCTCGGCAATCACCCTCTTTTCTCCTAATAAAACAAATCGATCTACAATATGATGTATAGTATCCAAATCATGGGTAACGATCACTATAGTGAGTCCTAAAAGATCGCGAAGCTCTTTAATAAGGGCATCAAATTGACGTGAACTTAACGGATCAAGCCCTGAAGTGGGTTCATCTAAAAAGAGAAGTTTAGGATCAAGGGCGAGAGCGCGAGCAAGGGCTGCACGTTTAATCATCCCTCCGCTGAGTTGGCTTGGGTAAAGATGGACAGCGTGTGCCGGAAGTCCGACAAGATCAATTTTTAGTTTGACAAGCTCTTTAATCAATTTTGGTGGGAGATCGGTGTACTCTTTGTAGAGTAACTCAATATTCTCACCGACGGTGAGGGAGGAGTAGAGTGCACCTGATTGGAACAATACCCCCCATTGTCGTTGAAGAATTTGGGATTGCTGAAGATTTAGATTTTTTAAATCATATCCTAATACCGAGAGTGAACCTGAAGATGGTTTGCCAAGGAGAATCATCTCTCGAAGGAGTGTTGATTTTCCTGAGCCGCTTCCACCCAAAAGGGCATATATCTCATTTTCATAAATCGTGCAATTAACTCCGTTATGAATTAGATTATTGCCAAAAGAGGTTACGATATTGCGTCCTTCGATAACTACTTTTTTCATAATTGTAGCTCTGTGAGGAGAATAGAGAAAATAGCGTCACAAGCGATGACCAAAAAAATAGAGTTTACGACACTCTTGGTCGTGTATTGACCGATACTCTCTGTATTGGAGGAGACTTGAAACCCTCGATAGGTTCCTACCAATGCGATAAGCATCGCAAAAAAAGGTCCTTTGACTATACCGATGACGAAATGTTTCATCGGCAGTGATCCTTGCAAGCGATGTATAAACTCACTGTAAGAGAGATGTGCTTGAGCGTTGGCAACGACCATCCCTCCGAAGATTCCTACCAAATCGGCAAAAAAGATAAGCAATGGCATGATAATCATTAGCGCAATCACGCGAGGCCATACGAGAAAGAGGTAAGGGTGAAATCCCATCGTTTTCATAGCATCAATCTCTTGGGTCATTTTCATCGCCCCAATTTGAGCCGTAAAGGCTGAACCACTCCGTCCGGCAATAACGATTGCTGTGATGAGAGGGGCAAGTTCACGGGTTAAAGAGATACCGATCATATCAACGATGAGAATATCGGCACCAAATTTTTGGAGCTGTTCGACACTTTGATAGGCGATGACGACTCCGATTAAAAAAGCGCTGAGTGCGATAATAGGGAGTGCGTCGGCACCGGAGGTAATAATGTGGGAGCTAATCGAGCGATAACGGATTAGCCACGGTTTACGAAGAGAGTGTAACAACACCATAAATGCTTCACCGAGAAAACTAAAGAAATTAAGAGTTTCTCGTAATGATTTGATACTCTCAACCCCAAGGCGAAAAAGAAATGTGGGACGTATAGGTGGAATCTCATCGGCATGTGGATGGGGGTAGAGGAGGTGATAGAGTCGTAATTGCTCATCATTTGCACCGATGAGTTTTGAGGGGAATCCTAACGCTTCAAATTCACGGTAATAGAGTTGTAAAAGGGCAATTCCGGCAGAATCAATCGTTGTAATCGCCGTTATGTCCCAATGTAAAGGTAAAGTTGGAGTAAAATTTTCTAATATCTCGGCAAGTGGGCGTAAAGTATGAAGTTGCCATTCCCCACTGCAGACAATACGGATATGATCATTTGCAGTATGTAGTTCACATGATGGGAGCGGCGTCTTTTGCATATCTTATTGTAACGCAAGTTTGTTTTAAAAAGTGGCTTTTAACCCAGCATATACCATTCGCCCACGTAGTGGTCCCCAGATGTGGGCTGAGTCAAATCCACCAGTGGCATCATAAAAAAGTGGTGATTCGGTATCCGTTTGGAGGGTATCAAAAAGATTTTTTGCCCCCGCGTATACGGTAAAGTTTTTATTGAGCTCTTTTGAAATTTTCAGATCGACGGTTGTGTAGGATGGAGCTGTTGTGTTTTTTGGCGATGTCGCGAGAGCATCGTTGTAACGATCACTATACCCATAAGGGGTTAAATCACGTGCTCCTACCCATGTGGCTTCGGTATACAATTCCCATCCATTGGCATCATAATCGATACTAAAACGGGCACGTTGTTCGATAGCGGCGAGTGAGAGATGGGATTTATAGGCATTATCATAGCGATACATTTCATAAGCACCTGAGAGGTTTAATCCTTCGATGACTTCATAGCCGATGGAAATATCGCCATTTTTAACGCTGCCGGATTCAGTGCTATTGCGCAATATCGGTGTTGCGGCAGAGTTGTCGATGTAGGCGAGATTTTTAACCTGTGTATAAGCAGCGGATGCGGTAATATTTAATCCATGTGTATCATACGAGAGGGCATAACTTGCCCCTTTGGATTTTTCCAGTTCGGTGATTGCCATATCAAATCCGCTATCAAGTAGTCCGTGCTCCGATTCGAAAAAGGTCAACGGCGCACGATACCCCATTCCGGCACTGAGTCGTGATGTTAACTCATTGGTGTGGTTGTGTCTCCAAAGCAAACGCGGTACGAGCATGGTCTCATCGATTTCATTGCCCTGAGCCGTTTTGGCACGCCAATCAGCAGTTATTTTTGCACCGCGTAGTGCAAGGGTGAGCTCATTTTTATCATCAATCATCCATGCATCTTGGGCATAAAGACCTAATGCGGTGTAATCAAAATCATCTTTATCCATCCCTGCAACATCGAAAAATGCGACCGATTGTGAGCGTGCCGTTTCGATTTTAGCATCGGTTCCATACGTTAAGAAATGGTTGTTGTTGAGGGCGTGATCGATTTTTAGATCGCCGAAATAGGTTTTATCGGTATTGAGATAATCGGCACCTTCGTAGAGAGAATCTTGGAATTGTTCAGCATACGCGAGAGTTGTTTGGAGATTCATGGTACCGTTGAGTGTATGACGCTGTTTGAGGTAGATTTCATCGCGCTTTGTGTTGATACGCTCTAATACCGACATAGGCTGGCTGATGAGAGGATTGTTAACATTACCGCCTGCAAATGTAGGGTTATTGTTAGCTGGGTCATAGTTCGCTACCGCAGAACTTTCTGAAACCATCGATCCACCAAACGAGTTAGAGGTAAAATGGCTCGCTTTGAGTTCAATCGAATCATACGGTGAAAACTCATGGGTTACCATAAGAGAGAGTGATTGATTCTCCAAACTCGGCGATTCGCTGACGCTATTGTGATCGTTATCTACTTGATTTTGCGTGTGATAGGAGGCGGAGACGAGTATACCGGTTTTTTTATCGCTACTCATCGCCTCACCCAAAACAGAGTAGTTTTTAGTCCCTAATGTCCCTATAGAGAGATCCGTTTCCATAGCATTGTTGCGTGGTTTGCGAGGAATAATGTTGATCGTTCCCCCGATAGCTTCAGGTGCTGTGAGCGATGTCCCTGTCCCGCGAGCGATTTCGATACTCTCGATGTCCGCCGTACCGATAGCATCCATGCCGTAAAAACTCGATACGGTTGAGTTAAAAGGGATACCGTCGATTAATACCGTTGTATGCTCCCCTTTAAGACCGTTTATTTGTACCCGTTTAAGTCCGCAGATGGAACAGCCGGTGGTGACGTTAATCCCCACTTCTTGATTGATGGCTTCGGCGAGAGTGGAAGATTGTGTATGCTCAAGTTCTTTTTTGTTGATCACTTCTGTTTTTTCTACCAAATCTTTGAGTAAGCCTTTGTGCTGAATAACGGTAGTAACCGTACCATTGACCGTGATAGTATCGAGGTGTGCTTCATTGGCGGAAGCGAGGGTACAAATCGCTGCACAAGCAATGAGTGAAAGTGTTTTTTTCATAGAAATATCCTAATTGTTTAAAATAATAGTAATGGTTGAGTATTTAGGGTATTTTAGGAGAGTGGGGGTGATCGGCTATGTGTTGGAATGGTTATGGCGAGTACATAAGGTGGTGCGTGTAAAAGAAACGGCTCAAAAACGGTGTTGAGAGTGGGAAGGTTCACCTCTGCATTCATCATTGTTGGAGTATGGGCATAGAGATAAAGAGCACAGCTCTCATCATTGTCATGTCCGAATTCATGATGATGATCGTGAATGATTTCATGGAGTGCGCTAATGAGGGTTGCAACAATAAAAAGCAGTGCAAAATATCGTCGAAAACGTCGCATTAAACCCCTTGTAAGAGTCGAATTATAGCGCGAATGGTATGAAGTTTGCTTAGTGATGAGGTATGACTGTAGAACTAAGGATTTTCTCATAATGATTAAAAAAATAACCTCTTTGTGTTTAGCGTTTAGTATTTCACTCTATGCGGGTGTCGATAAAAATGAGCTCGACCATCTTCGTGTAGGGGCATTGGTAGTTAAAGATTTAAAAACGCGGAATGTTCTCTATAGTAAAGATGGGGATAAGCGGGTGAGCCCTGCGAGTTTGACGAAAGTGATGACGGCATTGCTCGCTATTCAAAGTGGTAAAATGAACAAATCGGTCACTATCACGCAAGAGATGATTAGAGTGGAACCGACGATTGCGGGATACAAGCGGGGAGAGGTTGTGTTGATGTCGGATTTGGTGAAAGCGGCAATGATCAAATCGGATAACGATGCTGCCAAAGCGATTGCTATTACAGTAGGGGGAAGTGAAGAGCATTTTGTTGCTATGATGAACCATTACGCCCATTCTGTCGGGATGAGAAATACCCATTTTAGTAATCCTTGCGGATATGATAAGGATGATCACTATTCAACGCCAAACGACCTTTTAAAACTCAGTGAGTATGCGATTCGCAATAAAACTTTTAATGCCATCAGTAAAATCAATGAGTACACCTATTATTCACAAAATACCCATCGCAAATTTTATGCTTATACCCATAACCGTCTTTTAAATCGTTATGCCTATGCAGTAGGGATAAAAACAGGATTTACCAACAAAGCGGGTGCGTGTCTCATCGCACGGGCGAAAAAAGGGAATAAAGATTGTCTTATAGTGATGATGCATGCTAAAGAAGATCGTTGGAAGACTGCTAAAAATATCTTTGAGCAGGTTCTAAATAGCTAGGTATTTTCCTAAAAAATCTTTATAGAGTTTTGCTTTTTCTTCTTTTTTCATTGCCGCATGAGCAGGTGATGTGGAGGGGAGCAATACTTTTTCTATTTTCAAATTTTTAAAAAACTTCATAAACAAATCATGGCTTTTTTTTCCCGTAAAGGCGAGGACTTGAATATTGGGATACTCCTCTAGTAGCTTTTCAAAATCATTAGGGATGCAGTTTTTCAGATTCGTATCGCTCGAATTGCTTCGCTCACATGAACCGATTACATCCCACAATCCGATTCCCTTTTCCAGACAAAATGTTTTTTTCGCTTCATTGGTTTCCAAATGTACATCAAAAATTTCTTCGAGTATCGGCCAAAACGCGTTGCGCGGATGGGCATAATAGAAGGCTTGCTCGAACGATGCGATACTGGGGAAACTGCCCAAAAAGAGGATGCGGGTATTTTGGTCGAGGAGTGGGGGGAAGGGGTGATTATAGGAGTTCATAGAAGAATTTTATCTCAATTTACCTTCCCCTAAACCACCTTTTGCTACAATCCCGCCATTAATTTATGGGCATACGACCCAATCAAAGGAACTGCATGAAGCGTGCATTGCTCAGTGTCAGCGATAAAAGCAACATCGTTGAATTTGCCAAATCTCTTATCGGTTTGGACTATCAGATCATCTCTACGGGCGGAACGTACAAAATGCTCAAAGATGCGGGTGTAAGTGCCATCGAAATCGATGAGGTGACCAAATTCCCTGAGTGTTTCGAGGGGCGTGTTAAAACCCTAAACCCGTACATCCACGGCGGTATCTTGCACCGACGCGATAAACAATCGCACCTCGATCAAGCGGTCGAACTCGGTGTCGAAGCGATCGATCTCGTGTGTGTCAATCTCTATCCGTTCAAAGCTACGATTGAGAAAACCGACGATTTCGAAGAGATTATCGAAAACATCGACATTGGCGGTCCTGCGATGGTACGCTCTGCGGCGAAAAACTTTGACAGTGTGATTATTCTCACCAATCCTTCGGATTATTCTCTCGTGCTCAATGCGATTGCTAACGGTGAAAACACAGTTGAATTCCGCCGTGATCTCATGATTAAAGCGTATGAGCATACTGCAGCGTATGACTCGATGATCGCCAACTACATGAACAAACGGTTTAACAACGGCATGGGATCAAAACAGTTCATCGTCGGATCCAAAGTGATGGATACCCGTTACGGCGAAAACCCGCACCAAAAGGGCGGTTTGTACGAGTTCGATACGTTCTTCTCACAAAACTTCAAAACCCTCAAAGGGGAAGCGAGCTTCAATAACCTTACCGACATCAGCGGTGCGGTGAAAATTGCGGCGGCGTTCGGGGATGAAAATGCGATCTGTATCGTCAAACACGGTAATCCATGCGGTTTTGCAATCCGTGAAAACCTCCTCGATGCGTATAATGAAGCGCTTAAATGTGATCCGATCTCCGCATTCGGCGGTGTCGTTGCGGTTAACGGTGTCGTGACGAAAGAGCTTGCGGAGAAAATGAACGAAATGTTCCTCGAAGTGATCATTGCAGGCTCTATCGATGAGGAAGCGCGCGCAGTGTTCGAGCCGAAAAAACGTCTTAAGCTATTCGAGTACGGCAGTGATCGTATCGCCCTCAGCAACGATGCAATCGATTTCAAACACATTGATGGCGGGTTTGTATTCCAAGATGCCGACCGTGTAACGCATGAAGAGGTTGCTAACGCGAAACTGGTAACCAAACACGTTGCAAGCGATGCGGCTTTGAGAGATGCCGAAATCGCCTACAAAGTAGCGTCATTGACCAAATCAAACTGTGTTGTTTACGTCAAAGATGCGGCGATGGTCGCCGTCGGTATGGGGATGACCTCACGTGTCGATGCGGCGCGTTGTGCATTGCGTAAAGCCGAAGAGATGGGTCTGGATGTAAGCGGTTCGGCTCTTGCTTCTGAAGCATTTTTCCCATTCCGCGATTCGATCGATGCGGCGGCGGGTGCTGGTGTTAAAACGGTTATCCAACCGGGCGGTTCGGTACGGGATGAAGAAGTAATCGCGGCAGCGGATGAACACGGGATGGCACTTTACTTTACAGGTGTTCGCCACTTTTTACACTAAGAATGATTGCGCCGATATGGCGCAACTTTAATTCCTCTCTAAAAGCCTACTCTACGAACTTTTCTTTTTAACCTTGATTGACTTTGACTCAACTATTCTGTTATAATTTTTAACAAATAATTTACAATGATTCAACAGGATTAAAAAATGTCAAAAAGTTTATACACTACTCTCGAAATATCCCCCGGCGCAAGTGAAGCGGAGATTAAAAAAGCGTACCGCAAGCTCGCCCGTCAATATCACCCCGATGTGAACAAAGACCCCGCAGCAGAAGAGAAATTTAAAGAGATTAATGCCGCGTATGAAGTGTTGAGTGATAAAGATAAAAAAGCGAAATACGATCAGTATGGGGACTCGATGTTCGGTGGTCAGAATTTCCATGATTTTTCTCGTGCCCAAGGTGGCAATGTCGATTTGGATGAGATTTTACGCAGTATGTTCGGTGGCGGCGGTGCTGGCGGATTCAGCGGCGGTGGTTTCGGTGGATTTGGTGGCGGTTTCGGCGGTGGTGGATTTGGAGGGGGGATGAACCTCGATATCGATGCTAATGTAACCATCCCATTTGCCGTTGCAGTGCTCGGAGGCAAACATGCTATCAGTCTTAATGGGGATAGTTTTGATATTAAAATTCCTGCCGGTATTAAAAACGGTGAAAAACTTCGTGTTCGCGGAAAAGGGAAAAAACACGGTTCCCAAGTGGGTGACTTGTATTTAAAGATTGAGGTTGGAAGCAACCCTGAGTATGAGAGAGAGGGGGATAACCTCGTCAAAACGTTTAATGTTCCTCTCTATGCAGCACTCTTTGGGGGTAAAGTAGCGGTTCAAACGTTGGAGAAAGAGGTAACCCTTAAAGTGCCTGAAAATACCAAAAACGGACAACGTTTTCGCCTCAAAGAGATGGGGGTAATGAACCGTCAGAGCAATGTACGTGGCGATTTGTATCTAAAAGCCAATATCGTGTTGCCAGCTGTTGATAAAATCGATTCGGATTTGGTCGAAGCGATGAAAAAAACACTTCCACAGGAGTAGAGTATGCACCATTTTGACGAACCGGTTTATATGATCAGTATTGTTGCCAAGATTTTGGATATCCACCCTCAGACCCTTCGTCAATATGAGCGGGAAAACTTAATTGCCCCGTCACGTTCGGATGGGCGGATACGTCTTTATTCTCAGCGTGATATCGAAAAAATCAAAATGATTTTACGTCTGACTCGTGAAGTAGGGGTGAACCTCGCGGGAGTCGATGTAGTGATTCGTCTCAAAGACAAAATGGAAGCGATGGAGCAAGAGATGATGGAGTTACGCGCCGAAATCGCACGTATGCGAAGCTCTAGCGGTGTCCCTCCTGAAAAATCACTCGTGACCAAACGTAGTATTTACGAAATGGTCATTTTCGATGATGATATTCTCAAATAATGGCAACTAATCCGATTATCCATGAAAGCTGGAGAGAGGCGTTAAGTGCTGAATTCGCTCATCCGTATATGGAGGAGTTGAAAGCCTTTTTGGTCGAAGAGAAAAAACATTACACGATTTTCCCCCATGGAAGCAATATCTTCAATGCGTTTAACTCCACCCCTTTTGAGAGTGTCAAAGTGGTTATTTTAGGTCAAGACCCGTATCACGGAGTAGGGCAAGCGCACGGGTTGTCATTCTCGGTACAGCAAGGGATTCCTCTCCCCCCCTCACTCCAAAACATCTTTAAAGAGCTGGTGAGCGATATCGGATGCCCGTATCCCAAAAGCGGTGATTTGAGCCATTGGGCTCGTGAGGGGGTATTGCTCCTCAACACTCTCCTCACTGTCCGCTCAGGTGAGCCATTTTCGCATAAAGAGCGGGGGTGGGAGCGGTTTACCGATCAGGTAATCCGAACACTTAGTGCACAACGTGAACATATCGTTTTTATCCTCTGGGGAGCACCTGCGGGGAAAAAGGCTTCGTTGATTGATGGACGTAAACATCTGATTCTCACGGCTCCTCATCCCTCTCCTCTCTCTTCGTATCGAGGGTTTTTCGGCTCAAAGCCGTTTAGTCAAACGAACAACTATCTCAAATCGATACAGATAGCTCCGATTGAGTGGTCTCTTTGAGCTTTTGAAGCACTTTTTTTTGTTTTTTCAATAACTCTTTGACCTCGGGTGAGGGAAATTCCAGATAGATTTTTTTAAGCAGGTCGATTTGGTTGACGGTGTCTTGGATGGAGCCTAACATGTTTTGTAGCTCTTTACAGTGGGCAATCACTTCACTGCATTGGTGTAAATCGGAAATCTCTAAAAATTCAAAACCGTAGCGTGCGTCTTTGAACTCTATTCGGAGTTGATGGAGCATTTTAGGGGTGGCATTACTCTCTAATGCTAAATAAGAATCCAAACAATGTTGGTAATGGGTCAGCACTTTTTGGATAAGTATTTCGGAGATAAAATCGGGTTCGTATTGTGAAATGAGATAGGAATACTCCTCTATCAACAAAAGAGTTTTCGTGTGATATTGAGGGGTAAAAAGGGTTTTTACACTTTGTTTTCGAAGTTTCTTGAGATGTTTAAAAAGTTTTGGGTATTGGGAGCGTTTAAGGGTGTTAATCAGTACATCGAGTTCTCGAATCGAGTTGGTCTCTTGCATAGCAGTTTTTAAAATTTTTGGAAAAGGGGTAACGTCATTGAGAAAGAGTTTTACGAGAGAACGGATACTGCGAAGGGTGACTCGAAACTCATGGATTTGCTCCTCCTTGCCATTATTCGAATGGAGAAGAACTCGTGCGTGATAAAGCTGATAAAGTAAAAACTGAGTTAATTTATGTGGTTTCATATGACTATTATAGCAAGAATATTCTATATTCGAAACAAAGCATAAATCGGTAAGTGATCGGAATACCCCTCTCCTAAATGATGTTTCGGGTAGTTTCGGCTCGATTTCCAGCGGTAAGGCTTCCCTTTATCAAAGAGATAGTCCGGATCAAAGCGTTCAAAACTCCCCCGTATGTATTCTATCCCCTGACCATCAGCTAATGCGTGGGGGATGATGATGTTATCGAGAGCTTCCCCTTTTCCCCTAAAGAGATGACTCCACCGTTTTTCTTCCGTAAGGTCGTACCAAAGGTTGTAGAGAGTGTCGGTAGATTTTTGCAATGTTTCGTAGGTGATAGGATTATTATCATCATCGATGGTGTGGAGGATATGGTTGATTCCGGTAATCCCCTCGGTATTGTTGAGTTTACGGCTTTTTAAAAAGGTTTTATACTCTTCATAGTGGGAGTTAAAATCGCCAAGAAGGACAAAGGGTTCATTGTGAGGTAGCTCTTTAAGTCGTAGAAGAAGCCGTTTTGCACAGGCTAATCGTTCACTTTCGGGTCCACTTTTGGATTTCCAGTGATTGACGAACATGTGTACTGTTTTTCCGTTGATGTTTATTTTGGCTTCGAGAATATCGCGGTATTTACCGCTGTAATTGACGGGGTGTTTGAGGGCGCTTTGGATTGGGTAACGGCTGAGGAGTGCTACGTTTACCGCTGAATTGCGTGTTTTGGCAAATGCGTAATAGGGGTAATAGAGCCCTTGACGGTTAATTTCCGCTTTGAGATCTTTGAGGGCTATTTCGGATTCAATCTCTTGTAAACCGATGATGTCGGCACCGATATCTCGGATGACGGTCGCGGTATGGCTCAGTTTTATCCGATACATATCGCTTGTCCATCCCCACGCGGTGTTGGGGATGTACTCTTCGTATTCACTACCGTCGTCGTTCATATCAAAGAGGTTTTCAACATTGTATGAGGCTATTTTCACGTCGGCTCCTTGGGTTAGTGTTAGTAGGAATACTAATAGCCAGATGAGTTTCATCCATGAATGCCGTTAAGTCGTAGTAGATGTGCCGTTTCACACTCTCGTCCCATCATCTCGTGAAAAAGTTCCTGCATACTTTGCGATCCCCCTTTGGCTAATACAATCTCTTTGTATTTTTGTGCCAGTTCGGAATCAAAAATCCCCTCATCGACGATAGCGTAATAGGCATCTGCACTGAGGACTTCTGCCCATTTGTAGCTGTAATACCCCGCACTGTATCCTCCGCTAAAGATGTGGGAAAATCCGTTTTGAAATTTGTTATACGATGGCGGTTTGATAAAGGTTGTTCTCTCTCGGATAGAGTCGAGGAGGTGTTGAATAGCATCTCCTTGGTAGAGTTTCGAATGGAGCTCAAAATCAAAGAGGGAGAATTCGAGTTGGCGGAGCATAAAGAGGGCGCTTTGAAAATTCTTGGCACGGATAAGTTTGGCAATCATCTCATCACTGAGCACTTCATTTGATTGATAATGTTTGGCAAAAAGTTTGAGAACTTTAGGTTCATAGGCAAAATTTTCTAAAAATTGGGATGGGAACTCTACCGCATCCCACTCGACACCATTTACACCGCTTACCCCATGCTCACGAGTGAGACTGAGAACATGATGGAGGGTATGCCCCATCTCATGAAAGAGGGTGACGACATCATCGTGACGTAAGAGGGATGGGGAGGTGTCGGATGAGGGTGGGAAGTTACACACGACAAACGCACTGGCGAGATGGGTAGACCCCTCGCAATCTTCGTGGTGGGTTTGAAAATTGTGCATCCATGCTCCACCTCGCTTGTTTTTACGTGCTTCGAGATCAAAATAGATACGTGCACGAAGTACGTCGTTATCGTATACGTCGTACATACGTGCTTTTTCATCCCATAGTGGAGCATCAACTTTAACAAAACGGATTTTGAACATTTTTTCTAAAAAGGTAAACATCCCATTCAGAACACTGTGTTGTTCAAAATAGGGGCGATACTCCTCTTCATCGATGTCATATTGAGCTTTTTTGAGAATCTCACCGTAGTAGGCGGTATCGTAGCTTTGGAGATCGATGTTGGGGGCAATGGTACGCAGTTCGTCAATTTCACGCGAGGCTTGTGCGTGGGAGGTGTCGATAAGTTCATTTAAAAATTTTAAGACGCTTTGGGTATCAGGTGCCATTTTCGATGCCAACGAGTAGTGTGCGTAATTATCAAATCCGAGGAGTTGCGCCATCTCTTGACGTAGAGACATGAGTTCATCGATGATTGCACCGTTTTGGGGAGCGCGTGTTGTATAAGCACGGTACAGCTCTTCGCGGATGGTGCGGTTTGGTCCATAAGTCATGTAGGCGATATAGGAGGGCATTTGGAGAGTGAAACGGTATTTTGTGACCCCCTCTTCTTCAAAACGTGCCTCTTCGAGATCACTCTCCCCTATCCCCTCGATATCGCGCGGATCGGTGATAATCTTTTCATACGCATTGGTCGCATCGAGGACGTTTTGGGAAAAATCATTCGAGAGGGTACTTTTACGGTTATTGATTTGGGCTAAACGCTCTTTGCTCTTCTCATCCAAATGGGCACCCGCGAGTTCAAAATGGAGGATATTGAGATCGACAATTTTGCGTTGTTCGATGTTTAGTGATTCATATTCATTAGATTTAATCTCTTTAAACGCATCGTAAATGGCGAGATTTTGCCCGACAAAGGTGGAATAATCGGTCAAAATAGGGAGCGCTTCCGCGTATACTTTTTGGGAAGCTTCGGAGTTATTAACCGCATTGATATGAGAAAGTGGGGTAAACAAAAGTTCCATCTCGTCTTCCATCAGATCAAACGGACGGACAAAATTGAGATACGTTTTAGTCTCAATAGTAAGTAATTTCTCAATGGTGACGTGATTTTTGGTAATCAAAGTGTTTAAATCATTGATAAAAATCTCTAAGTTAAGGGTAAAGTCGATAAAAGGGTGCATGGTTTCTCCTAAAAAAGTGTGTTATTGTAGTAAAGAGTTTCAAAAACTATTCTATAATATTGCAATTTGAAAGTAAAAGGAAGTTTATGGGCTCAAAAGCCAAATTATTATTTCGCTATATTTTTGTAGGGGCTTTATCTCTTTTCCCTTTAATCTTGGTATTGATTGTTGTTAATTATCTAAAAAATTTGGGGGTTAGTGCCTATCTCTCTTTGCATGATTTTACCAATTCGTTCGGAGTGACAATCTTTTTGATGATTGGAGTTATTGTTGTTTTTGCAGTTCTTGGGTACTCGATAGAAAAATACGGTCGATCTATTTTTGTCTCCGCTATCGACAACACTTTTGAAAAAATTCCCGCCGTCCGCTCTGTCTATTCGATTTCGAAAAAAATGGCGGCGATGTTTTCAGGGGGGGATGAAAATTCGAAAAAAGAGGTAGTTCTCGTCGAATATCCCAAAGAAAACGTGTGGGTTCCCGCTTATTTGCTAAACCATCATGAAAATATTTGTGTCTTATTTATCCCTACCTCTCCGAACCCTACGAGCGGTTATACGGTATTGGTCGATGAAAAGATGATTAAAAAAACAACCCTTACCCTTCAAGAAGCATCCTCCTTTATTATCAGTATGGGGGCAGATTTTCCTCAAAAAGAGAAAGTCTCACAACTTATTCAAACTCATCAAACTTCGGTTCAGGGGCTTTAAAATTCTCAATCAGATTTTTTTGATAGAGAGGTGCTTGGGTATAAAGGGCGGTAAATGCTCGTTCTCCGTACTCTTGGGTGAGAGAGGTATCGATAATCACATACGAGAGATAGACGGTATTTTGATCGATAGAGAGTTGTAAATCTTCTAAACGCTCATTTTCTGAGAGTAAAAAATCATAAAGCAGTTCAATATTCTCTTGGGGAATCCGACACAGTGCCGCATCGGCGATAACGACTCCGTTATCATAATAATTGACTTCAATACGTGTATTTTGTCCATCAAATCGCCAGCTTCGTTGAGATCGTCGAGACAAGGTGACGTTGACCCCTAATTTATTGATAATTTTTTCGATGAGGGCTACTGCACCAGAGGGTTTGTACCCTTCACGACGACGTTTGGCAACATCGAGTTTGATACCGCACTTGGGGCAGTAATCATTTGCAATATTCGATTCTTGAATCAAATTTTTACACGATACGCAACGGATAATATTGGTTTGATTCAGAGCTAAGAAATTCTCCAATGCCTCTTGGAGGAGATAATAGGGGAGGGCAAATCCTAGATTATTGGAATTTTGGATGATAAAGGTATTGACTCCGATCACCTCTCCAGCTTCGTTAAATAGAGGACCCCCGCTATTACCGGGATTGATGGCGGCATCGAATTGGATGTATTCGGCTTCTCCTTGTACCCGTATTGCTTTGGAGATAATCCCCTCGGTGGTTGAATAATTGAGACCGTAAGGGTGTCCGATAGCGACAACAGTATCCCCATCATTAATCGTCTCTGTGCAAAGACGGAGCGGTTGATTGGGATGGATAGGGGAGGGGGACGCGATAAATGCCAAATCGTATCCCGCATCATCGTAAATAACCTCACCTATCGTTCTAGGGAGCGTTTTGGTGCTAATAGTCACCTCTTTAAGCCCTCCTACAACATGGGAGTTCGTAACAATTAAATCACCGATTATAAACCCACTTCCTGTCCCATAAGGGGTCATGATTTGGACGATACTTTCGATTGAGGTTTCGAGTGTCTCTTGGGTCAATTGTTTCATACTCAAAGCTCCTGATAATCGAGATTTTTGATTTGAAGATAGAAGCTTTGGCTAAAATGGTCTAAATCGGTGTAATTTAGCTCTTTTGCAAAATTTTGCAGATTTTTATATCGGTGGGTATAGGGCTCTATCGCTGAGGCTATCAATTCACTGATTCGCTGAATGTTAAACGATTTTGTTGATGGAGTATACAATCGCTCTTCCCCCTCATCGGCAAAAAAATCGGACGCATAGATTTGAACATGGAGGTGAAAGAGGACGCGAAGTGAAGGGTGGAGACCGTAATTAAACAAAACATAGAGGGCAATATAACGATAAATCGTCGGGATAACGTAACTGACATGGTTGTTTTTATACCAACGAACTTTTGCTAACGATTCATCGATAAACGTAGCGATATCATCATGCATCGCCTGATCGTAAGGTGAAAATGTTGTTGGGGCTGTGTAAAATTGGGTTGAAAAGTCCTCAAAACTCATCTGTGAAAGCTCATCCAAATAGCTCTCCAAATCACTGTTCTTATCGGTCGTGAGTTTTTCATCATCGATAAAATAGCCGTTGATTTTCTCATTAATCTCTTTTGCCATTTTTTTATGAGGGGTGAGGAGATAATCAATTTGGAGCAAGAGTGCAAGATAGCTAAACGATGCCATTCCGTTATTGTCATTGGATAACAAGCCAACCAAACTCTCTTTTGTTTGGGCAATCCAAGAGAGCATAGTCGTATAGAGGTGGCGAAGCCGTTCGTGATTAATAGGGTGGATATGATCTATTTCAAGCAGTGCCGATTCATCGAATTCGCTGGCAATAAAATCTTTTTCAAAATCGGCATTAAGGGCAAGCTCACGGAGGGGAAAAAAGATTTTTTGAGGGGTGATTGTGGTGTTGTGTAACTCAATGCTTAAAATGATATGGTTCTCTTTTTGGGAAAAATGGGCGTAGGTAAGTTGAAAATTACGTTCCAATAACCGTCGTTTCATGGCAACCGGTATTTTAGAGGCATGGGCAATTTTTGCAGATGCGTAAAAACGCTCCTCGCTCACCTCTGCTTGTAGGATTGCCATCCCTTGTTGGAGGGTAAAAGAAATGCTTTTTTCATGTGGTTTTAGTATCAGATGGTGGGTATTGCCATGATGTTGAATCGATTCGAGAAAAAAGTGGTATCCACGGAGAACTTCATGGTTTCCAAATGCTTCAGCGGATGCTTCAAAGAGTTTTTGCTCATCGGGATTTGGAAGAGCATGGATACCTCTTCCGTAGTGAATAATCGGAGGATTTTTTTGAGGTATAAAATGGCGCCAAAGCTGTTTGAAAAAATTTATATCCACTTTTTAGCTCCCTTTATCTATGGCTAAAGTGTAATCAAAGCAACCTTAAAGCGACAATAAAGTATAATCCGATTAATTACGTAAAGGGGGTTGTATGGGTTACAAACGTGTATTGGTAAAGTTCTCAGGTGAGGCTTTGGCTGGTGAAAACGGTTATGGTATCGATACAAAAATCCTAAAATTTATCGCAACAGAGATTAAAACCCTCGTAGATGCAGGGATCGAAGTGGGAATTGTTATCGGTGCCGGTAACATTATCCGAGGTGTTACCGCTGCTGCGGATGGAATTATCCGTCGCACTTCAGGTGATTATATGGGGATGCTTGGAACGGTGATTAACTCGATTGCCGTACAAGAAGCGTGTGAACACGAAGGTATTTTAGTTCGTGTTCAAAGTGCCATTAAGATGGAGCAAATTGCAGAAGCTTTTATCGTCCGTCGTGCAATGCGTCATTTAGAAAAAGGGCGCGTTGTGATTTTCGCCGCAGGGACAGGGAATCCGTTTTTTACGACCGACACGGCGGCAACGCTTCGTGCGGTAGAGATCGGTGCGGAAGTTATTATTAAAGCGACCAAAGTTGATGGTGTGTATAATAAAGACCCTAAAAAGTTTGCCGATGCCATTAAGCTTCCGTCTCTAGGATATGAAGAGGCGCTCCAAGATCATATCAAAGTAATGGACGATACCTCAATCGCATTAGCCAAAGAGAATAAATTGCCGATTATCGTGTGTGATATGTTCACTCCGGGTAATCTACTCAGCATCATCCAAGGGAACTTGGATACTTGCTCAATCGTTAAATAAACCACAAAGGAAATAGAATGATGAGACTTGAACAATTAACAGCAAAAGCGTTAGAAACTGCCAATATTGATCGTTATCAATTGGCATTAGCGGTAGCAAAGCGCTCAGAAGAGCTTTTAAACGGTGCATCAACAAAACTTAATGTTGATACAAAAAAAATGAAACATGCTGATATTGCTTTGATGGAAATTGCTGAGGGGCATGTTACTATCAAAGGCTTTGTTAATAAAGCGTAATTTTTTTTAAAGCTGCATCGTTGAATCAAATCGATATTAAAACTATTCAGAGTATCAATGATGTTGAAGGTGCGGTGACGTATCTTCGTGCGCAAATCCCCTTTTCCCCCCTTTTAGAACAATCTCTCAATTTAGCATCGGATGCTCATGCAAACCAGCTTCGAAAAAGCGGTGAACCCTATATCGTCCATCCTATTTTGGTCGCGAGTATCGTAGCAGGTCTAACCGGTGATGAAGCGATGGTAATTGCGGCATTGCTCCATGATGTTGTTGAAGATACGGTGATTACGATTGATGAGATAGGATTTGATTATGGTCCAGATGTCGCCCATTTGGTAGAGGGGTTGACGAAAATCGATACGATTCGTGATGCAGAGCTTATCCCGTCTCATTCGGATCAAAAACTGGTTGTCTCTGCACTTACTTTTCGCAAAATGCTCCTTGCCTCTATCGAAGATGTTCGGGTATTAGTGGTAAAACTGTGCGACCGATTACACAATATGTTGACGTTGGATGCATTGCAACCGTATAAACAACATCGAATTGCTGAAGAGACACTGGTCGTATATGCCCCTATCGCCCATCGTCTTGGGATCTCTTTTCTAAAAAACCTACTCGAAGATTTAAGTTTTCAATATCTTTTTGTTGATGATAAACATGCGATTGAGAGTTATTTGGAAGAGAATTTTCGTTCAATCAATGAACGACTCGATGATTTTTGTGAGAAGTTAACCCAAATCTTGTTATCTAACGGGATGTGTCAAGAGGATTTTGAGATATTGAGTCGGGTAAAACATCATTACTCTATTTATCTTAAAATGCAACGTAAAGGGATTAGTATCGATGAGATTCTTGATCTTTTAGCCGTCCGTATTTTGGTAAAAGATTCGATTGATTGCTACAAAGTTTTTGGCATGGTACATTTGCATTTTCAGCCGCTTAGTGCACGCTTTAAAGACTATATCGCCATCCCAAAAGAGAATGGATACCAAACCCTCCATACTACTGTTTTTGATGAGAGTGCTATTTTTGAGGTTCAAATACGCACTTATGAGATGCATGCAACGGCAGAGCTTGGGGTTGCGGCTCATTGGAAGTACAAAAGTGGCGGAAATAATGCAATCAACCTTGATTGGCTTCATAATCTTCAGTACCAAAACGAATCGGTAGAGGCTTTTTACGAACTTATTAAAAATGATCTTTACAGTGATGATATTTCGGTTTTCTCTCCTAAAGGTAAAGCATTTACGTTACCGCGTGGAGCGGTTGCACTCGATTTTGCTTATGCCGTTCACACCGCAGTGGGAGATATGGCTGAGGGGTGTTTAGTTAATAAAGAGAAAGCGAGTCTTTTATCTGAATTGCACAACGGTGATGTTGTTCGTATTATTACCGCACCTGATGGGAAAAAAATTACACGATGTACATGGGTCGATGCAGTTAAAACATCAAGAGCAAAATCGAGCATGCGCTCTAACTGTAACCAACGTATCCGCTCTGTAGACCATGATAGTGGGGTAAATATCCTTTCCACTATCCTTCGATTGCCTCCGGATAAAGTAGCTGAAGTGTTAGAAAAAGTGGAACTTTCTGAACAATGGCATCGGATTCCGCGTGAGCTCGATTTTCTAAAAGAGGTATTAAACCGTATTAAAGAGGCGATGCAGGAAAACAGCCGTTTCGGTGCTTTTTGGACACGGGATCGCTTTAAATTAAAACCCTATCTTTTTAATTCGATAGAAATACTCTCCAACCAAACGATTTCGGATTCGGTATTTGATTATTGTTGTCATCCGAAATCGGGAGATGAGATTGTTGCCTTTTTACAAGATAATAAAGCACATGTCCATCATAAAATGTGTCGTTATGCCAGTGGGATGATTGATGCGCACCAACCGATGCTATTTGTGCAATGGAAGCGGGAACACCTTAGCCGTTACCATCTTATTATTAGTATGGCAAATGCCAAAGGCTCTCTTGCAGAGTTACTTACCTATATGGCAAAAATGGGGTGCGATATTGAGAGTATTGAACTGGGTAAAGCAAAATCAGAGCATACCCAATATTGTGAGATGGAGTTTCAAACGTTGGAGCGTGATCTTAACCGCTTGCGCTCTAAGCTGGATAAAAAAGGGAAAATAATACAATTTTTTCGGACCGATGATGCGTACCGAAGCCAAGGATAAACAATGAATCAAAACAAAATTACTGAAGCACTCCGTGAAATTAGACGCGGTACGGCTGAAATTATTGATGAAGCACGGATGGAAGTATTACTCAAAAACTATTTTGACAAAGGGGAGACCTATACTGTTAAAGCAGGATTTGATCCTACGGCACCTGATTTGCACTTAGGGCATACGGTGTTGCTCCAAAAATTGGCAATCTTTCAAAAATACGGTGGTCGTGTACAGTTTTTGATTGGCGATTTTACCGCACAAATCGGTGATCCTACTGGAAAAAGTGAAACCCGTAAAAAACTTCTCCCTGCGCAGATAGAGGAGAATGCGGTGAGTTATAAAACGCAAGTATTCAAAATCCTTGATCCTGAAAAAACCACGGTGGTTTTTAACTCTGAGTGGATTAATCCCTTGGGTGCGGCTGGAATGTTGGAACTTACAACGACGTTTAATGTTGCCCGTATGTTGGAACGGGATGATTTTGATAAACGTCACAAAGCAGGTATTTCCATCTCTATCAGCGAATTTTTATACCCGCTTCTTCAGGGATATGACAGTGTTCATCTTAAAAGTGATATTGAAATCGGGGGAACCGATCAAAAATTTAATTTGTTGATGGGACGACATTTGCAACGCTCGTATGAAGTAGGAAAAGAGCAAGCAGTATTGATGATGCCTATCTTAGAGGGGCTTGACGGTGTCCAAAAGATGTCCAAAAGCTTAGGCAACTATATCGCCGTTGCGGATGCCCCCAACGATATGTACGGTAAAATTTTGAGCGTTAGTGATACGTTGATGTGGCGCTACTATGAGCTTTTAAGTGCACTTACATTAGATGAAATCGATGGACTAAGAATCGGTGTAGAAAATGGTTCTCTTCATCCTAAAAAAGTGAAAGAGGCGTTGGCATTAGAGATTACGGCCCGTTTTCATACACAATTAGAAGCGCAAAATGCGGCTGATGAATTCCAAAGAGTTCATGCGCAAAGTGAAATTCCAACAGAGATGGATGAATTTAGTTTTGAAGGACCTGTTTGGGTTGCAAAAGTTCTTGTAGAATGTGCACTTTCTCCATCAACGTCCCAAGCACGACGGGAGATTAAGCAAGGCTCTGTTAAAATTAATCAAGCTAAAATAGATGATGAGCAGTTACAATTAGAAGCTGGCGAGTATGTTATGCAAATCGGCAAACGAAAATTTGCCAGAATAAAGGTGTCCTAATGAGTTTACAATCACTTCAAATCGGTAAATATACCATTCCCGTCCCTATTGTTCAAGGTGGTATGGGTGTCGGAATCAGTTGGGATAGATTAGCAGGTACGGTATCGTTAGAGGGTGGTTTAGGGGTCATCAGTTCTGTAGGAACTGGGTATTATGAGGATAAATCGCATTCAGATAAATTGGTGGCAGGGCGTCCATTGGAAGCTGATAACTTTTATTCCAAAAAAGGGCTAATAGCTATTTTTGAGAATGCTCGAAAAATCTGTGGTGATGCACCGCTTGCATGTAATGTACTTTATGCGATTAATGATTATGGTCGTGTGGTTACCGATGCGTGTGAAGCAGGTGCTAATATTATTATTACAGGTGCAGGACTACCAACCAATATGCCTGAATTTACGGCAGATTATCCCGATGTTGCGTTAGTCCCTATCGTCTCTTCGCCTAAAGCATTATCTATTATCTGCAAACGTTGGCAGAAACGGTATAACCGCTTACCGGATGCGGTCATACTTGAAGGGCCGCTTAGTGGAGGACACCAAGGGTTTACCTATGAGCAATGTGCTATGGAAGAGTTCCAACTTGAAAATTTGGTAGCTCCGGTTGTCGAAGAGGCGGCTTTGTGGGGGAATATCCCTGTAATTGCTGCCGGCGGGGTCTGGGATAAAAATGACATTGACAAAATGATCGCACTCGGGGCTTCCGGAGTACAGATGGGTACCCGTTTTATCGGGACACATGAATGTGATGCCCATGATAATTTTAAACAGGTTCTCCTAGATGCGCAGGAGAAAGATATTACGTTGATGAAATCGCCTGTTGGGTATCCTGCGCGCGGTGTACGGACTAACCTTCGTAATCTAATTGATACACGAAGTGGACCGGCTATAAAATGTATTTCTAATTGTGTTGCACCGTGTCATCGTGGAGTAGAAGCCAAAGAGGTAGGATTTTGTATTGCTGATCGTCTTAGTGATGCTTATTTGGGTAATTTAGAATTGGGACTTTTCTTCTCTGGAAGTAACGGTTACCGTATTGATAAAATTATTTCCGTCAAAGAGTTGATGGCGAAATTAACAGAAGGCGAATAATCAATTATGATCCGCTTTTTTCTTTCACTTATTGTATGTGTTTCGTTATTGTTGGGAGCTACTGATAGTGAACGTTTAGAGAGCGCACAAAAAGCATTAAATAGTAGTGATGAGATAGAGCAGTTTCGTGGTTATAATGAGTTTAAAACTCTCTATACTAAATCCCTATCTACTAAAAATAGTGCTATGACGAAAGAGACATTAGAGGGGATTATAAAAGGGGGGGAGATTTTAAAGATTGATGTTACTCGATACAAAACAGAACTTTCAAAACTCGCCCCACAAGAGATAGTAAAGCCTGTTGAAATTGCTCCACCTGTAATTGCACAAGAGAATCAAAAACCGCTTGTATTCCCAAAGGAGTATCTCAAAGCACCATCAGTAGCTACTAATGTCTCTACTAATTTTTTAACTCCCTCATCAGAACAGTTAAAGCAGCAAATTGAAATTCCAAAGTTTACTAATGATTTAGGTAAGTCTCACCGTCTATTGGATGTAAAATGGAAAGATAATAGGATTGAATTGCTTTTTGATACAGCGATTGATTCAAAAGAGGTACAACTCTCTAAGATTATTGAAGCCGATAAGCAGCGTTTCCGTTATATTATCGACATTGAACAAACCACAATTTCTGGAACAAAAGTTTTGGAGCAAGATAAACTTCAAAAAATACGACTAGCACAATACGATGCAAAAACTCTCCGAATTGTGATAGAAAATAACGAAGCTATTGCCCTTAAGCCGGTGTATAAAGGGACATCAATATATGTAGATTTTTCATTTCAAAAAGGGACACTAACAACTCCTTCTCCAGCCGTAACACCGGCAGTAATTCAACCCCCGATTGTAAAAGATCCCCCTCCGATTATTGCTCTTCCTCCTATGCAAAGTATTACCCCTCGTGATCGAAGTAAAAAAGTGATTGTGATTGATCCTGGGCACGGTGGAAAAGATAGTGGTGCAATTGGTAATGGCTATATGGAAAAGGAAATCGTTTTAAAAATCGGTTTAGAGCTTGCCGATCAACTTCGAACATTAGGGTATACCGTCTATATGACACGCTCTACTGATATTTTTATCGAGCTTAAAGATCGTACCCATTTTGCGAATGATAAATCAGCAGATCTTTTTTTATCCATTCATGCTAATGCCATCCCTAAGGGAGCTGATGCAAACACAGCATATGGGATAGAAACCTATTTTCTCTCGCCGGGACGAAGCGAACGTGCTATGAGGGTAGCAGCATTGGAAAACTCAGAAGATATGGGTGAGATGGGGGCGTATGGAAAACTCAGTTTTTTAAGTGTTCTTAATACGGAAAAAATAATTGCTTCCAATAAACTTGCTATCGATATTCAAAAAGGGGTATTGAATAATTTACGAAAACAATATCCGAATGTTAAAGATAACAGTGTACGAGAAGCACCGTTTTGGGTATTGGTCGGTGCGCAGATGCCCGCTATTTTGTTAGAAACAGGCTATATCAGTAATCCGGACGAATCTGCACGTATTGCTGATCCAAAATATCAAAAATGGATGGTTGAGGGGATGGTAGATGGTATTAAACACTATTTTGCAAATAACCCTTAACCCACTTCATTAGCCTACTAAAAGGAGAATAATGTTCTTTAAAACAGTACTTTATTTTCTTTTTGCTATCTCTTCTCTATCCGCATCTACCCTCTCGTATCTTAAAGATATTCATCCCATTTTAGAAAAACGGTGTGCCGTATGTCACTCGTGTTATAACGCCCCCTGTCAGCTTAAAATGGAGGCTTTTGAAGGGATAGATCGCGGTGGAAGCAAAAAAGCCGTTTATATGGCAACCCGCTTAAGAGCACAAGATCCTACCCGTCTTTTTATGGATGCAAACACAACGGAACAATGGCGATCAAAAGATTTTTTTAGTGTAACCAATGACTCTAATCAATCCATTTTACAAGGGATGTTGGATTTGAAAAAACTCCATCCCGATTCTAAAGGGAGCTATTTTGCCGAAGCTGAAGATATTACTTGTGTTAACAATAAAGAAGAATTAGAGAGTTATAAGAGAAAACATCCCAACTGGGGAATGCCCTATGGATTTCCACCTCTCAAAAAAAATGAGTATGAGACTATGACGCGCTGGTTAGCTCAAGGGGCAAAAGGACCAAGCCAAAAAGAACAATTATCACTTATTACCCCTTCCCTTAGCGCTTCAAAAAATATACGAAAATGGGAAGTTTTTTTAAATCAGCAAGATCCAAAACATCAAGTTACCGCCCGTTATTTGTATGAACATTTTTTCTTAGCACATATTCGGTTTGGGACAAGCAGCGGACGAGAATTTTTTGAATTGGTGCGATCTTCAACACCATCCGGTGAACCTATTAGTGTAATCTCTACTGTTCGTCCCTATGATGATCCAAAATCTGAATATGTTTACTATCGGTTTCGTAAAATTCATGCTACTATTACCCATAAAACCCATATGGTTGTATTACTGGATGATGAACGTTTAGAACGATACAATGAGCTTTTTATAGCACCAAAATGGGTTGAAACGCCTCATTTACTCTCCTTTGACCCTATAATCAGTGCTAATCCCTTAATTGCATATGCCCAAATTCCGGCAGAGTCACGGTACAAATTTTTGCTTGATCACTCTCAGTATATTGTAGATACATTTATACGAGGTCCCGTATGTAAAGGGCAATTAGCTCTCAATGTTATAGAAGATCATTTTTGGGTTATGTTTATGGATCCGAAATACGATTTAGGGGTAAAGTATCCTGAGTTTTATCGCGAGCAACAAGAAAATTTATCGATTCCCAATGAAGCGGGAAGTGATATGAAGGTATGGAACATTTATACCAACAAATATATTAATCGCTATGAGGAGTATTATGCGGCGAAAACAGCGTTATATGATAAATATTATCCCAAAGGGTTACCGCTAGAATCGATATGGAGAGGTGAGAGATCGGTGGATGCCCCACTCTTAACGGTCTATCGCCATTTTGATAGCGCATCGGTTCATCGTGGAGTAAAAGGGGAATACCCGAAAACAGCATGGGTAATGGATTATGCTCAGTTTGAACGAACCTATTATGCCCTTGCTGCAGGATTTGATGTTTTTGGAAATATTGCCCATCAAACTAATATTCGTCGATTTATGGACTCTATACGTGAGGATGGTGAGTTAAATTTTATCCATTATCTTCCACGAAATGTACGTTATTCTCTTATCTCATCATGGTATTTGAGTGATACGATTGATCCAAAATATTTTGAACGTTTTCAGGGAAAATTTGATACTTCTTTTGAATACACAAGCGGTGATCCAAAACGTGAATTGATTGAAAAAGTAGTTGAACAGTATATATTACCCTCTACAAATATTGCGTTTGATACTCTTAACTATTTTAGAGCTCACGACGAGCACCCTAAAATGCCTACAGTATTTAAAACAAAAGCCGATTACATGCAAGGCTTTAGAGCATTAACCGCGCCAGGGACAGGTTTTATCCGAAAAGTGAATGAATTTGGGGTGGATGTAGTTTATATCCGCATCCGAAATACCCCTATAGGTGATCGATTTGTATCTATGGTGATTAATCGTTGGCATAACAGTGTAAATACAATCTTCAAAGAGTCAAGTCAATTAGACCCCAGCAAAGATACGATAGATTTTTTTGCTGAGAGTGTTGCTTCTTACCCTAACTATTTTATCGACGTCGATTTTTCACAACTCCCTGATCTTTTTGATTTATTGCAAAATTATGATGGTTCGGAGCTCTATAAAGCAAAATTAAATAAATATGGAGTTAATCGGACAAATGAGCATTTTTGGGAAGTGTTTGATGCATTTCAAAAGAATTTTAATAAAAGTGAACCGATAGAATCAGGGCTATACGATTTAAACCGTTATTACAATAAAGCAACCGAAGAAGAGAGCTTGGTAACGAGATTAATGGAACTTAGAAATTCATTGTAAGAAAAAGCTATTATCAATGATGTAATAGGATTACGCAGGTGATATTACATTTGAATGTGTTATAGAAAAAGTTTATATTTATGTTTCAAATGAAAATTATTCAGTAGACTTTTTAAATGATGAAAATATTTCTACATATAATAGCGATTAAGGGATATTAGTACTTACATAAATATTAGTAAGCCTTATATTCATAGTAAAGTATTTAATGCTCTCTTTTTAGCTTTAATTTATGGCTTTATGATTATTGCAACATTTTTTGTATTATTAGAGTGTTATTGTAGTCAAAATTTATATTTGTTAATTTTTCAATTTTCCATGTATCTTGAAAAAGTTTTGTAGTATTTTCTTCATATATATTTAATATCAAAAGTTTTATTTGCCTACTCTTTTCTGCTTCATCCGTCACATTTAAATCTTTTAGACTATTTGTTTGAAATATATCATAATAATAATATACACCATCCTTAATACCTAAAAAAATAATAGGTTTTTGTAAATATTTGTCATAAACAAGAGAAGTTTTATTGTCTATGTAAAAATCTGCAACCATATTTTGAATTGGGAAAATTTTTCTATTCTTGTTATTGTTTGCGCCAGCAATAATTGAGGAAGTAGCGTATATTATTAAAAGAAGAACAGCAGTTTTTTTCAAAACAGACAATAAATTATGTTTTGAATAACTGTTTTTTGATTTAGAATCAGCATAAATCATCAAAAATGTGATTACGGCAAAAATAGAAAAAATTGATAAGAATATTGCAATAAATATTTTAATTGATAAAAGGATTTCACTATCATTAATTAAGCTGTATGGTATGGTGTGTAGAATTAATAGTATAGATGCAACAAGAATGGAAGAATATGTGGTTAAAAGGATTTTAGTTCCTGTGAAAGAACCTAAATTTTCTTTAATATATATTTCATATTTCAAATTATCGATATTTATAAAACATTCAAGTGTTTCTTTGAGCTCTCGAATTGCTTGTTTTTTATCTTTAGGAATTTCAATAAGAATGATTTTAACAGTTTCATCTATCTTAAAAATATTTGTAATATTTTCTTTATTTAATGTCTCATACTGATTAGTAACACCATGTTTTTCTCGATTATAAGTATCTTTTAAAAAAAACGGTGTATATAAAATCCATTTGAAAATATTGCAGCCAAAATTCAAAATTTTCTTTTGTTTAGAAAGCAGTTTTATATATTTTGCATGAACAATTTTTTTCTTATCGTCATAAAAAATTAAAAATTGTGACATATCAGAGATTAGTTCTATGTCTTGTACTAATAAAAACTCTTGAAAACTTTTAAAGTCACCATTAAAAGTTAAATATGTTTGGATATTTTTTAGGATTTTATCATCATATATTGATAAATCACGTTCAATTGTCATGTATAAGATTCACAAATTGTTTTAGCAATAAAATAATTAATTATTATTGACATTAAAATCCTTTTATCTTTAAATATTTTTTTTACTTATTTTATCATCTGCCGTTGCTAAATTATCAGTTTCAGCTTTACGAACAAAGCGACGGATCTGTTCAACTTCTTGGTAATAGTTACTTATTTGCTCTGTACTATCTTTGCCAAAACTTTCTGGTCTATCAAGTAAACGCCGATAGGTATCATAAAACTCTGATTCACCATGTCTAAATGATTTATAATTGTCTTCAATTTTAAGTCCTCTATGAAAAGCTAATAAAATTGCAGTGAATGTTGAAATGAGAGTTAAAAATTCTTTAGAGAAATTATTGGGTTCAATAAATTGCGTAATTAGTGGAATTAATACGGAAGAAGGAATGGTCCAAAAAAGAGTATATATGTGAAATCTTCTATATTTTTCTGATTCATTCTTCCAAAAAATCAATGTGCCATGTATTCTTGAATAGTGTTGGCTAAGCATAAATTTTTCATTTTCGCTAAAATGCAAAGATTCTTCGAAAGATTTTCCACCAGGATTTAATTTTACTCGCTTTATAATCGCACAAAATACAGGTAGAAAACTTCCGATTGCTAAGACGCAATAAAGAATAAAAAAAAGAGACCAAATATCATTCATTTGCATTAAAATAACTTCCTACTTATCATTAAATACAGTTAATAAAAAATTTATACTTATTGTATCTTGATATTTCTCAAAAATAAGCTAATCATAACAACGGATGGAATTGTTGTAGTTTTATGGCACATTAATTCTCAACTAATGCTGGAATGACCTCCTAGCAGTTGTGACCTTTTTATTTAAAAGTACATAAGTGACTTGAAACTTAATTTTATAAGAAATCTAATTCTGGCAACTCTGAAGATGTCTCAAGAGTTATTATTTAGTATCTTTTTGTTTTTCAAATTGATAATAATGAATTAAGTCATCTCCATCTTCTTTCATATGAATAATATACATAATTTGGTCATCTAAAAGCCTAATTTGATGTGAGTTAAGTAAATTCATAATTTCACTGTACCATTTATGCATGTTTTCTCTATAATAGCTATAGTCAATTTTTCGACCATATGGATTCTCAGCATGCAGGATTGCTCCGCATTTTTCATATATGAGTTCGAATCTTTTTTTTGTTAGATATCCTTCATTTTTATCATGAAGTATAGATGTTAAATCTTCTTGATTAACAAATTCTTCAAAAATTGGATTTGGATAAAAATTTGGATTAATTTTTTCTAAATCTTTTAAAAGGTTTTTTGCATTCCAATGTTTTGCAAAATTTTCATATTGTTTTGAATATGTGCGTTTGTTGGCAATTAGTGAAGAGAATGCGATAAGTTCTAATATTTTTCTAAATTGTAACGCCATTGATTCAATAGTTGTTGCGTTAAACATAGTATTATCAAGAAGCAATGAAAAATTTACTATTGTTTTCATCCTTTTTTTGATTTCTTCCATTGAGTCACAATATTTTTCAATCTCTTTTTTTTCCATTAATAATCCTGAAACCTTTGCTTTATAAAAAAATAATAAATGGGCAAGTAAATAAAAAGGTGGAGCGGGAAACGAGACTCGAACTCGCGACATTCAGCTTGGAAGGCTGACGCTCTAGCCAACTGAGCTATTCCCGCGTATAAAAATAAACATGAAAGTGGCGGACGAGGAGAGATTCGAACTCTCGGTACCGTTGCCAGTACGTCTCCTTAGCAGGGAGGTGGATTCAGCCGCTTTCCTACTCGTCCTTCGTATTGAAGAGGCGTAATTATACGCAGGAGTAGATAACAAGTACCTTAAAGTACTGGTTATAATGATTTTAGAATTTTTTCAACCACTTCGGCAGGATTAGCAGCTTTATAGATGGGGCGACCGACGACGATAAAGTTTACTTTCTCATTATGGGCTATTTCTATCGTTGCTACCCGCTCTTGATCCCCTGCATCTTCACCAAACGGTCGAATACCGGGGGTAAGGGTGATAAATGTATCGGATGTTAAGGATTTAATCGAAGCACTCTCGTAAGCACTGCACACCACTCCATCAAGTCCAGCTTCATGAGCATCCTCAGCAAATTGATCGGCTTTGGTAGCGATAGATTTTTCATATACGTGGCTAAATTCTCCCTCTTCGAATGAGGTGAGGGCAGTGACTGCGAGGACGAGAGGACGGTTTTCATAGGGCTCAAGCCGCTTCATCACTTCCCTCATCGCTTTACGCCCCGCAGAAGCGTGAACATTAAACATATCGACACCCAATCCCATAATTGATTCAGCAGCATCTGCCATTGTGTTAGGGATGTCGTAGAGTTTAAGGTCCAAAAAGATTTTGAATTCGGGATTAATGGATTTGATAGCATCGATAAAAGGTTTACCGTCACGGATATAGGCGCGTAGACCCACTTTGAGCCAAATAGGATAGGTTTTAAGTTTTTCGATAAGGGCTAGGTTCTCATCTTGAGAAGGGAGATCAAGTGCGACACACAATTGCATATAAAACCTTTGAAAAATGATTCAAAAGTATAACAAAGCTTAAGTTTTTTTCTCATTAACGTAGTGTTAAGAAATCGTTTTAAAAAAGACTATACAATAGTCCCTGATATTTTAGAAATAAAAGGGGATAAAATGAATAAATTAGCCGTCATATTGGCTGGAATACTAGTGAGTGGAAGCGCTCTTTTCGCAGCACCTTACTCGGTCGATGTCTCTCACTCCAGTGTTGGTTTTAAAGTTAAACACATGATGATTAGTACGGTAAGTGGAAACTTTAGCGGTTTTAGTGGATCGTATGATTTGGAAAAAGGTAAATTGAAATCATTAAGTGGTACGGTTAAAACGACAACCGTTGATACCGGAATACAAAAGCGTGATGATCACCTTCGCAGTGCTGATTTCTTTGATGTTGCTACTTACCCAGAAATGACGTTTGCCATGACATCACAAAAAGGGAAAAAGGTTACCGGAAATCTCACTATACATGGTATTACTAAAGCGGTAACCATGACGATGGATATGGGTGGAGAAATTACCGATCCATGGGGTAACAAACGTTCTGGTTTTGTATTGAATGGAGTGGTCAATCGAAAGGATTTTGGGTTGAACTGGAACAAAGCGATTGAGGCAGGCGGTGTGGTTGTCGGTGATGATGTTAAAATCACCATCGAGATTGAAGGGGTAGCAGATTAAGTTCTGCGCTTACCCTTGCAGTGATGCTAATTGAGCATCTATTTTAGTAATCTTATCTTCTGCATCGGCAAGACCATTACGATTTTCGGTAATAACGGCTTCAGGTGCATTCGCTACAAAACGCTCGTTAGAGAGCATTCCACGTAATTTATCTACCTCTTTTTGAAGTTTTTCACGCTGTTTGGTAAGTCGGTCGATAATTGGGCTTAAATCAATCGCATCGGTTGGCAAGTATACTTCGACGCTATCTCCGATATCGCTGATTGCATTATCGATTTTTGTGTCGGTGAAGTGGAGAGTCTCCACTTTTGCCAAGCGGACGATAAACGGTGCCATCATCGCTTGATCGCCAGCGCATTTGAGGTAGGCAAAATCGATTTTTTGGTTGCCGAGATCGACGAGGGTTTTGGCACGACGGATCGTGACGATGGCATCCATGATGATCGCGAACTCTGCTTCAATCGCCTCATCTATCTCGATATTTTCAGGGTATGCCATAATCATGATGGAGTTACCCTCTTCAAGCGTTGTCCCTGAGAGTTCATGGTAGAGGTACTCGGTGATGAATGGCATAAACGGGTGGAGTAGTTTCATCGACTCTTTGAAGATACTTCCCAGCTCATCAACGCTCTCTTTGGACGCTTTGCCCAGCTCGATACCCCAGTCACAGAACTCGTTCCATAAGAAGCGATAGAGTACCGTAGCCGCATCGTTAAAGCGGTATTCGTCCAAGAACGCTCTCGTCTCAGCTGTTGCACGATGAAAGCGAGAGAGCATATAACGACCCAATGGAGTGGTGATCTCTTGATCCGCCAAATCTTTAAATGTCGGAACATTCATTTGGAGGAATTTGGAAGCGTTGAAAAGTTTGTTGGTAAAGTTACGGCTTTGTTCCAATCGGTCGTTACTGAGGCGGATATCGCGTCCTTGAGCAGCAAGGACGGCCAACGTAAAGCGGAGGGCATCGGCACTGTATTTTTCAACCATGTCGAGCGGATCGATAACGTTCCCTTTCGATTTGGACATTTTTTGACCGTTTTCATCGCGCACCAATGCGTGGAGGTAGATGTGGTTAAACGGCAATTCTCCCGTGAAACTTTCTCCCATCATCATCATACGGGCTACCCAAAAGAAAAGGATATCAAATCCCGTAATAAGAAGGGTATTCGGATAAAATCGAGCCATATCTTCGCTTTGGAAGAGTTGATCTTGTGCGGTATCACCATTCCCCCATCCGAGAGTCGAGAACGGCCAGAGAGCAGAGCTGAACCATGTATCGAGGACGTCAGGGTCTTGGGTGAAGTTTTTACTTGCACAATGAGGGCACGAAGACGGGGCTTCTTCCAAACTTGCCCACTCATGGTTACACTCGTCGCAGTAAAAAACGGGGATACGGTGTCCCCACCACAGTTGGCGAGAGATACACCAGTCGCGCAGTTCACCCATCCATGCGTTGTAGCTGTTGATCCAGTGCGGAGGGAAGAATTGGGTTAGCCCCTCATTGGTTTTATCGATGGAACCGCGTGCTACTTCTTTGCGAACGAACCATTGTTTAGAGATGTACGGCTCTACAATATTTTTACAGCGGTAACAATGCCCTACTTGGTGGGTGTGTTCTTCGATTTTCTCAATAAATCCAGCCTCTTCTAAACGTTTGACGATGACTGCACGGGCTTCGAGACGCTCTAATCCTTCAAATTCGCCTGCGTGGTGATTCAACATCCCTTTTTCATCGAATACGGTGATGAATTCGAGATCGTGACGTTTTCCTACTTCGTAGTCGTTCGTGTCGTGGGCTGGGGTGACTTTAACAACCCCTGTTCCGAATTCACGATCAACATGGCTGTCGGCGATGATTTTGATATCACGGTTGATAAGCGGCAAGGTGACGCTTTTCCCGATGAGGTTGAGGTAACGCTCATCATCCGGGTGTACCATGATCGCAGTGTCGCCGAAATAAGTCTCAGGGCGGGTAGTCGCAACCACGATATGACCGCTTCCATCACTGAACGGGTAACGCATGTGGTAGAAGTTCCCTTGGTGCTCTTCGTGCTCTACCTCGATATCACTCAATGCGCCGTCATGAGTACACCAGTTGACCATATAGTTTCCGCGAACGATGAGGTTTTGGTTGTAGAGGTGGACAAATGCCTCTTTGACAGAGGATTTTAGCCCCTCATCCATCGTAAAGCGCTCACGGCTCCATGCGGGAGAGACACCGAGTTTTCGGAGCTGTCCCACCATGATTCCGCCGCTCTCCTCTTTCCAAGCCCAAACGCGCTCTAAGAATGCATCTCGTCCGAGTTCCTCTTTGGTTTTCCCCTCGGCGAGAAGCTGTTTTTCCACGACGTTTTGGGTAGCAATCCCCGCGTGATCGGTTCCCGGTTGCCAGAGGGTCATGTAGCCATCCATCCGTTTGTAACGGACGATGATGTCTTGGAGGGTAAAGGTGAGAGAGTGTCCGATATGGAGTCGTCCCGTGACGTTTGGCGGAGGCATCATGATGGCAAAATGTTTATCTGGCTTTGCAATTGATTTATTTCCGTCTATTTCGAAATAACCCCGATTTTCCCAGATGGGATAGTAGTTCTCTTCAATATTTTTTGGGTCATAATGGGTTGCGGACATAGTAAGAGCCTTAAATAGGTAAATTATGGGCGAATTATACCAAAAACTTAGAGGAATGAATTTTGCTTTAGTTTACTACTTTAGCGCTAAAAGGGAAAAAGATGCAGTACGACGTAAAATCGGTGATTTTAGGATTTGAAAATATCACGAAGGTTGAATTGAATGAAATCGATGAGATGTTTTCAACGTTAAAAAGTTGTGATGAATCTAATATTGGATTTACGGTCGTGAATCCGTATAGTTTACGAGAATATTCGTTTGATGTTCCTACTCCTATCCGTATTTTGCTTGACATTAATGAGAATTCAAAGCTGCTTGTATATAATATCGTCATTATTCAAGACCCACTCGATGAATCGTGTATTAACTTCCTTGCACCATTAATTTTCAATCAAGAGAATGGGACTATGGCCCAAGCGGTATTAGATGCCGTGACTCATCCGGATTTAGGTTTAGCCGAACCGATCAAAAATTTTAAAGTATAATTTAGCTCCTTCCTAGGGGCTTTAAGGAGCCTCTTGCCACTTTCGCGCCTCAACGAACAACAATACAGTGCTGCCACAGCTGCGTATGGACACAATCTTATTATCGCATCTGCCGGTACAGGTAAAACATCGACGATAGTGGGACGTATTGCCTATCTTCTCTCTCAAAATATTAAACCCGAAGAGATTTTATTATTGACCTTTACTAACAAAGCAGCGCAAGAGATGGTGGATCGTGTTGCGGCCTTTTTTGGGCGGGAAATTGCTTCTAAAATCGATGCAGGGACATTTCATGCGGTAAGTTATCGATGGCTCAAACGTAAAGAGGGGAGGGTTGTTTTAAAACAACCTCGCGAATTGAAAACCCTTTTTCGTAGTGTCTATGAAAAACGGACGTTCTCTCATCTTGATAATGCAACTCCTGCGTATGGCGCCAATTACCTTTACGATGTCTACTCCTTTTATCAAAATACTGAACTTACTATGAATTTTGAAGAGTGGATTAAAGCACGCCAAGATGAACATGCAGTGTATGCCATGATCTATGGTGACATCATTGATGAATTTGAATCCCTCAAAAAAGAGTATGGTTTTGTCAATTTTAATGATCTATTACTCCAAATGCGCTATTTAGCATCACAAAATGATCTAGGGTATAAAGAGGTATTGATTGATGAATATCAAGACACTAATGCATTGCAAGGGACATTAGTAGGTGCCATGAACCCTCCGTCACTTTTTTGTGTTGGAGACTATGATCAGAGTATTTATGCTTTTAACGGTGCGGATATTTCCATTATCGGATCGTTTGATAAAACATTTAGTGATGCACAAGTGCATACTCTAACCAAAAATTATCGCTCAACCGTCCCCATTCTCTCTTTAGCCAATACCGTTATTTCGTATAATGAACGTATCTATCCCAAAGCACTCGAAGTAACCCGTACGGGTGAAGCGAAATCACCTGCTTTGATTGTGTACGAAGAACTTTTTGATCAATATCATGGCATTGCCCGTCTTATTGGAGATTCTTCCATCGCACGCGATGAGATAGCGGTGATTTTCCGTAACAATGCATCTGCTGATGGGATTGAAGCGACGTTACGGGAAATGGGGATCGCGTGTCGTAGACGTGGCGGAACGAGTTTTTTTGATTCCAAAGAGATTAAAGCATTGCTGGATATCTATACACTACTTGTCAATGAGTCAGATATGATGGCATTTATCCACCTTTTTGATTTTGCTAAAGGTGTTGGAAGTGCGGTAGCAAAAGAGCTCTTTGTTGCACTTCAAAAGCTAGGAAATGGCTCTTTTTTTCGAGGACTCTATACCCCTGATACATCGATTTCAAATCCTTTTGAAAAACGAAAACTAAATCACCAACTAGGGTTGTTTGATGATTATGCAGAATTAGGAAGTGCAGGTCGGTTTGCTAAACTAGGACTCGATCCGAATTTTATGGGAAACCCTATCTTAAAACACTCAAAACTTTCCAAAGAGTCAGCCACTTTTTTACACGATTTATTTATGTTATTTCGTAAACTCAAAGAGGCAAAATCTCCTAAAGAGGCGGTACAAAAGATTGCCCTCTCTAATCTTTACGGCCATGTCATAGAGCATTTGTCCCATCGACGTGCCATGAGCGAAAACGGTTCCGTTGATGAGCGGGTAAAAGCGGAATCGGGAGATAAAATCCGTCGGAAATGTACTTTACTGTTTGAACTCTCAAAGCCTTATAAAGAGCATGAACGTTTTTTAAACGCAATGATTTTAGGCTCTCAAGATTTAACACAAGGTGAAGGGGTACATTTACTAAGCATTCATGCATCCAAGGGGCTAGAATACAAAGAAGTGTATGTTATTGATTTGATGGATGGACGATTTCCAAATCGAAAACTGATGTCTCGAAGCGGTAGTATTGAAGAAGAGAGACGATTGTTTTATGTCGCGGTAACCCGTGCAAAAGATCATCTGTTTTTAAGTTACGCAAAATACGACAAGATTAAGAAAAGTAATTTTGTCCCGTCTCAATTTTTATTTGAAACAGGATTGATTCCTAAAGACGAACTTTATACCGCCCTTGTTAACAAAGGATCGGTTGAATAATCGGTTAAGGTCGTTTTATTTACGACCGTTAACAGCGTTCCCCATACTCCACATTGGTAAGAAGATACCGAGTGCTAATAAGATTACCATCCCTGCAATTAAGAAGAGCATGATAGGCTCCACTGCTTCTGAAAGGCCATCAATGATTGCATCAAATCTCATTTTATAGTATTCCATTACTTTTTGCATCATCGCATCAAGTTGACCGCTCGATTCTCCCGCAGAAACCATCTGGATAATCATATTTTCAAATAGTTTTGTCTCTACTAATCCTGCGTGCAGGGATCCTCCTCGTTCAACGGTTGTACGGACTGTAAGCAATTTTTCTTGCAATGGTAAACTGTCAATCATCGCAGTAGAGGTCTCAAGTGCTTCTGCAATAGGGATACCTGCTCGGACGAGTTCTGAGAAAACCAACGTAAAACGATTTAAAGTTGCAAACATGATGATATTTTTGATAAGGTAGGTTTTGAGCAAAAACTGGTGCCATTTATATCGAAATTCACGATTATGGTCAAGCATATATCTAAATACAAAAATAAAGACGACTATCGCTCCAAGGACATATAAACCATAGGTATTAAAAAGGTGTTCTAAAAAGAGGAGAATTTTCGTTGGAAGTGGTAGTTCTGCATGTAATTGCTCAAATATCGCCTTGAATTGAGGAACAACATATGAAATAAGGATAGTAAATGCAACTGCCATAGCTATCATAACGTTACGTGGATAGGCCATCGCTTTTTTAAATTTGATGATATTACGACGAATTTCTTCCAACATATCTGCTAGCTTATGTAAAGCATCAGCCATATTCCCTGTTTTTTCCCCTAATTCAATCATTGCAATACTAAGGGTACCTAATTCATACGTAAATTTACTTGCAGATTTAGACAAACTATGTCCGGCATTGATATCTTCTGCCATTGTTCCAAGAACTATTTGTAATGTTTTATCCGTCGTGGCTTCTGTGATCTCATGAAGAGAGTCATGGATTGAGATACCAGCATTTGCCATAACTGCAAGTTGTCGAATTGCTGCAATTAGAGAATCCTGTTTGAGTTTTCTTTTTTTAATATTGGATAAAAATGTCTCTTTGAACTTTTTAAACTGATCTTCTAGCGGAGGAGAAGATTCTACCGCTTTTAAAACCATCCCTGTGAATTTTATTTTTGCTAAGTACTGAGCCTCTTTTTTATGTTCTGCATAAAAGCCATATTCACTCTTTTTTCCTTTAGAGAGAACGGTTACGATAAAGTATTTCATCCTTTTGCTACCCTTAGTATTTCATCTATGGTGGTGACACCTTGTACCGCTTTTGCCATGCCATTTTCAAACATACCGACAAATCCTTCTTGTTTGGCTTGCTTGAAAATTTCCTCTTTAGATCCTCCTCGAGCAATCAAGCTTGAAAGTTCTTCGCTAATGGGGAGTACTTCACATATCATTTCACGTCCCATATACCCCGAACCATTACACTCTTTACATCCAATTCCTTGATAAAAAATAGTTCCATTGGGGATATATGCACTGTATTCTTCTTTTAATAATAAAGGAATATCGGCCTCTTTTTTACAATATTTACAAATACGACGTACAAGGCGTTGAGCTTGTATCGCTACGAGAGCACCGCTTATGAGATACGGTTCGATTCCCATGTCGGACATACGAGGTATTGCACTTATAGCATCATTGGTATGCAATGTTGAGATTACTAGGTGACCAGTAAGGGCAGCTTTAATAGCAATTTCAAGTGTCTCATGGTCACGTATCTCCCCAATCATGATTTTATCGGGGTCTTGACGGAGGATTGAGCGAAGCGCATCGGCAAAAGAGAGTCCTACTTTAGCATTCACTTGTACTTGTTGAATCAGGTTCATCCGATACTCTACCGGATCTTCTACGGTGATTACTTTATCCTCTACGTTACGGAGTTCATTAAGTGCTCCATATAGTGTGGTGGTCTTACCACTTCCGGTAGGTCCGGTAACCAAAATGATTCCAAAAGGGGATTCAAGCGATTTAATAAGCTTTTGGTAACTTGCAGAATCCATTCCAGAATCTTCAAGTTTGACGAGTGCTTTGGTTTTATCCAAAATACGCATTACTATCGATTCCCCATATAAAATAGGGAGGGTTGAGATACGAAAATCAAACTCAGCGTCCATAACCATGGCTGAAAAACGACCGTCTTGAGGTTTTCTGCGTTCGGCAATATCGAGATTTGCTAAGAGTTTAATGCGAGATGCAAGTGGAGGATAAATATCACGATCAAAAATAAAAATTTCACTGAGTTTTCCATCGATTCGACCTCGAACGACACAGTTTTTTTCGGTTGGCTCAATATGGATATCACTGGAGCGTCCTTTTATACACGCTTTTAAAATAACGTCAATAAGCTGTAAAATAGAAGAGGCTTCTTGTTGCTCTTCAATCGTTCCAATATTTCGTAACTCACTACGTATGTTATTGACAAGTTCTTTAACACTATCTTTGAGCTCAATTTTAAAGAGGTAAGCTTGAATCTGTTTTTCGGTAGCAACGGCGACTTTTAAAGATTTACGAGGAAAAAGACGTTGCAGAGATTCTTGTGCCTCAATATTGAGTGGATCTGCAAAAGCAATAGTAATATACATGTCATCTTGAAAAATAGGTAATGCGTTATATCGTTTTAATTGAGCTGTAGGAATTTTATCTACAAGTTTATAATCCATATCAATAGAATCTAAGTCTACATAAGGAAGTTCAAGAACTTCTGCCAAATACGATAATATAGAAGATTCATCCAAAAAATGGTAATTTTTAATAATTGAGAGTTCATATATCCCAAGTCGTATTTGTTCAACAACGAATCGTTTGACAAAATTAAGAGAAACAACTCCTACTTTTGTCAATGTTTCGAGAATAGTATCATTCTGTACTCCTCGTGAAAGGAGGCGATCAATTTGTTGTTGAGTGATATGACGCTTTTCTAATAAATCTTGCGTTATTCTATCCATCTCAACTTTCCTTAATATACATGGTGTAATGTTAATATTTTATCATAGTATTCATCAATTGCAATCGTTTTTCTTCCTGTAATTTCGATAGAATAGAGTTTATACGATATTCTAGGATTTATTGAATCTATATATTCTTTGACTGTACTTTGTGGTTGAGGGTTATTTTGGTAGAAGTTAAATAATTTTGAAAGTAGATGAGAGCTTGTGGGTAATTTAAGAGTTTTAATTGGGTAATTATCAAATAAGGCTTGGGTAAGTAGTTTTTTTTGTAAGACAATTAAAGAAAAAAATGAAGCGTTAGCACGTGCTTCTCTGGTTTGATTTAGAATCATTATTGGATCATTAAGACGATCAATTTGATCTGCTTTTAGACATGAAAATGCATATAAAGAGGTATAGGCTTCATTGAATTCTAATTGCTTTAAATGTTGGAAACCAATATTGCAGGAAGCTGCGTAGTCACCTTTTTGATACAGTTGAAACATTTGTGATGATGTATCAGCATGTAGGTTTAAAGAGAGAAAATAACAGAGTAAGACAAAACGGATCATTTTGAATTGTCCTTATTGAGTGAATCAAGTAAAGACTTGGCATTTTCTGAATTTGTTTGAGATACATAAAGTTGTAGCGTTTTTTTTGCTTGATCACTTTTACCAAGTTTGACTAATGATTTTGAAAATATAAGCCAACTCTCTTCAATTGAACTGTCAATAGCGTTGGTTTTTAAGGCGTAATTATATGCTTCGTTGTAATTTCCATGATCATAGTGATATCGAGCAATATAGAGACCTAAATGAGGATTTGAATTATTTTTAAAACGTTCTTCAATTTCATGCACATCAAAGGTTGCAGTATCTCGTTTTATAGATGCTGGAGAAAGTAAAGGTTTTACTGGTGGTGGGGAAATAATAGTGTTTTGAGGAACAGGTGTTGTTACTACAGGTGTAAAAACTTTTTGTTGCACATTCACTTTTTTTGTATTTACTGCAGCTACTGGTTGAGGAATAGGTGCTTCTTTTATATCAGGAGATATAGATTCAATAAATTGCATAGAGGGTTCAAGGATCATATTGTCATTTGGTTTTGTTTCAACGGGCTTTATTGCAATTTTAGTTACTTTTGGTTTTGTAATTATAACTTGAGGTTGTTTTTTATCTGAACTGGAAGTTGAAAATAAAAAAAATATAATTATAGAAATGGCGCTTAATATAGAAATTATAATGTGAGGTAGATAATGTTTAAATTTATATTTTAGCCAACGTCGTTCTAGTGTGTGGGTATCAAGCATGGATAAGTCCTGTATGGATTGCTGCCATCTCTATCCATTGCGATTTTAAGGCATTATATTTTATTTTTGACGGGTTGTGTTCTTCATACCACTCATATAAGCTAAAGAGAGAAAACATTAATTTATTTGCATCACGATAATTGCCTTTGGTTAATTTAGCAATCAATTTAATATTTTTGTCGTTTATCATATTCGCTACATCAAAACAGTTTGATTTAAGAAGTTTTTTTTGAATATAAATTTTAAGTTCTTCAGGAGTTGCATTTTGTAGTTCTATACTTTCCCAAATACGTGTTTGAAAATGCTCTTTTGCAATAATATCTTCATCTTCTGTCTTATGTAAAGTAATAACAAATTTTAAAGCACGCGCATCAGAGATAAGGCGTATCTTTTCCATCAAAGATGAACTGTAAAGTTGCGCTTCATCGAGTAATACAATAGGTGTTTGAGGATAATTAACTGCAGATGCTAACTCTAAAAAATAGGTTAGTGTAATTGCATCTCTGTTCACATATCCATAAATCTTACTAGCAAGAACCCTTAAAAAATCATCTTCATCTATAATAGGGATATCGATCATAAATACTTTTTGATGTTTAGAGAGATCATGATTTAATTTATGAAGAAGCATACTTTTACCGGTACCCGGTTTCCCATAAAGTAATATCATTTTGAGAGGTTTTTGTACAGATGATTTTAAATTTTGATACATATGTGAAACACTATCGATTTGGACGTAATCACGTGGATTGACTACGTCAATAAATAGCTCTTTTGGTTTTGAGAAAAGGGAAGACTCCATATTTTTTATTTAACGTTTTCTTTCATATCTTTTGTTTTAGTAGCATCTGTTTTGATTTGCTCATTTTGCTTGAGTCTATCATTTTCCATAGCTGGAGTTAAACGGCTGTAGCCCAAATCAGAAAGACCGATATTTGATCCATCTTTTTTAATGATATGAGGTTCTATAACAATAACAAGTTCTTCAACTTTCTCGCTGACACCATCTTGTTTGAAAAGATATCCAACGACTGGTATATCTCCTAAAAATGGAACTTTCGTTGTTGAATTTGAAGTTTTCCGATTAATTAAACCACCTAAAACAACACGACTACCATCTTTGACGGTAACCACAGAAGATATTTGTCTACGGCTTAAATCCGGTGGCATAGTACGAGTAGAATTATCCGTTGAGAGGGTACTGGCTACATCAGAGACAGAAGGATTAATACGTAGAGTTATACTACCATCTTTTGCAATCTCCGGGGTAATATCCAATAAAACACCTGAGAAGACTGAACTGATAACTTCATTTTGTGATGTTGTTCCAGTTGAGCCTCCTGCTAGAGTAGACGAACTGACTGTTTTATAAAATAATTCTGTTCCCGCAGTAATAAGGGCTGGCTGATTATTAAGGGTCATAATTTTTGGATTAGAGATAGAGTACACATCCCCTTGGGTTTTTAAAAACATAAGGAGGTTGTTGATACTAATACTATTGCTCAACGTAAACATTTTAGAAGTTGTATTTACTGCTTCACGAACACCTGCTAAAGGAGCCCATTGAATTGTTGGAGATGCAAGGGTTCCTGAAGTACGAGGACCTTCTACAGAATCACCTGTAGTTGCGGTTGTAATTTTATTACCGGTAAAGGTATCTACGTTCTGAAAATTGATTTTATTAAATCCTACTTCAAAATTTTGAAGCTTATAAATTTGAGACCAATCGATACCGGTTGTCGAACCATCGTTAAAGACAACACTGTACATCTTAACATCAATCATCACTTGAGATTGCATTTTCTTTTGCAAGTCATCAATATAGGCATCTAAACGCTTTATTTGTCTTCCAGTCCCGGTAACAGTAACTAATCCTGCATGTTTGTTAATATATATAGCATGATTGTCTTCATTTGTATCAGATTTGTCTTTATTATCCGTATTAGTGAGTTTTTTGGTTGATTGATATTGATCTTCAGGGCGACTGAGTAGATTTTTAACTTCTTTCTCTAAGTTGTCCCAAAATGTAACTTCATCAATAGTAACAATATTGGTACCTGATTCTGATGATCCACCATTTGAACCCGATGATGATGTGTTACTTGTTGAAGATGTGCCACTTGATGAAGATGTGCTACTCGCTCCAGAATTTGAACTCAATCTTATGTTGGTGCTTCCACTCCCTTTTCTACCTGTTGCAATGTAATCAAGTTGGTAGGTTTTGGTTGTCAAATACGAAATTTTAAGTACATTGTTTTGTAATGTGTATTGTAAATCATTTTCAGAAACAATTAAATCAAGCACTTCATTAAGCGTAAGATTTTTTAAATATGTTTTATTCATCTGTTTTTTGAGTATATTTTCTGCTTCAGCATCAGCTATAACGACACTTATACCACACTCATCACTGATTTGATCAATAAATTCTCCAACACTCGTCCCTTTTACGGATGCAATATTAAATAGCTCATAAGTACAATCAGCGTACATTGAGCTACTAAGCAATGCTGCAGTTACAACAGATAAGAAGAGTTTGTTTGCATTTGGTTTAAATACTTGTCTCATGGTGCTTTCCTACTTTGTTTGTATTTTGATATTGTTGTTGTTTTTGCTAAGAAATAAAATTAAAGGTTCACCTTTGTTGCCACGTAGCATTACAGATGATGATTTAATCTCGCTTAGGCTATAGCTACGTACTGCGTCATTTAATCTATACCATTTTCCATTAATAAGCGCAGCTTTATTCATCAGTGCTTGTAATTTTAATGGTTCTTCTACAACTTTGACAATGGTTGGTATCTGCAAAGTACTACCTAATTTTGGAGGAGCAAGTAAAGTTGATCCCACTCCTGTTACGATGCCTGTCTTACGCTCAGGTATTTTATATTTCATTGGATCAATTAATGAATTGATAAAACCATCAGATATTCCAACACGCGCAGGGAGAATAGCTTTAATATGTTCATCAACCCACTGCAATTCTTTATCATTACCTGATTCTACAACTGTAACAGTATCTGTTGTAGGTGCAGTCATTGTTGCATTAATAGAATTCGAAGCCGATGCCGAAATGGCAGATAGTAGTAAATAAATAAGGGTTAATGATTTCATTGTCGCACAATCCCCCATACTGAAATATTGAGATCACTTTTTAATTTATCTCCACTTGTCATATTGATATCATGCAGATCCACAACGAGATAACTTTGTTCTAGTGCATTGATAAATTTCAACGTATTTTTATAAGGCGCTTCTGATGAGATAGAGATATCTAAAACATGCCCAAAAGAACTATTGTCCGTTGTTAGTACATTGGCAAATTTAGTAAGTTTTACATTATAAGCTCTAGCGTATTTACTAATAGAATCTAAATAAGCACCCCATATTTGTTCATCATAATATAATGATGAAATTTGTTCAAGTTGTTTCTTAATATAGTCATTATATTCAATATAGTGTTGATGGTCTAACTCTATTTGCTTGGTTTCTTGCTCAATTTGAATAATACGCTCTGGTGGGTTTGCAGATAAATATTGCTTGTCAGTATTAAGATTTTTTTCCATTGCTGAAGCTTTTTCATGAGAAGTGTTAAATCCAGCTTCTGCCCCTTCCCATAAAAGTAAATAGGAAAAAGCAAACAATCCCGCAAAAATCATAACGAAAAGCATCATCTTGTCGCGTTCACTTTTTAATGAAAGTGAACGATCTAAATTATAAAGGTGATTTTCTATGTTAAAAGTCATTTGAGTACCGCCTTAAGTTCACTAAGATAACTGGAACTATTTAGATCATAAGAAATTAATTGCAGATCAAAATCATAACGATCTTGTTTCGTCGCTGTCAAATGTTTAAGTAGTGCTGTGATATCTTGAGTATTTGGTGAAGTAAGCATAAAATTAAACGTTTTTTCGCTGGTATTTATGTCTTCAGAATATCCTAATGATTGTAGTTTTACACGATATTGATTAAAACTTTGCGTGAAATCGGCAGCAATTTTAGCTTTCATAGGATAATTGACTTTCTTATCATGTACTTGAGTAAGGGTGTCTTGCTTTTGTTTATAAGAATTTTTTTGCTCATTTAAAAGAGCTTGCGCAGCATTTTTATTTGCAGTTTTAAGATTAATTGTAGCTTCTCGTGTTGTTTTTTCAATATGTATACCTTCATACTCTTGCTTCATAAGGGCATAATGAAACTCTTCAACATAGGATAATCCCCAATAGCTTCCCGGATAAAGTAATGCTGTGGCAAGCGCAGCAGCAGTTACTAAAATCAATTTTCCACTATCACGCTTTGCAAAAGGTGGTGGGCGATGATAAATGGTAAAATTACATTCATATCGCTCATCAGATTGCAGACGAGCGTACAAATGCATTAATTGATGAATTTGATCTATACTCTTTCCAGCAATACTGAATCCATATTCAAAATCGAAAGCTTGTGTATGTAAGCCAAGATAGGTTTGCGTATACTCATCTAGACCGTTTACCTTTCCAACGGTAGTGCCAATATAGATCATTTCAAATTGTTTAATTTCAAAAGCACGTTTAGAATAGGTAATAACATCATTTACATGGAGAAATATCTCACCAAAAAGTTTTAATAGATTTTTTTGATATTCTGGATTTGTTGGATTTAGTCCCTGTTCACTTAAAATATTTTCAAAAGATGCCAAGTCAATAGGCTCTCCCAGTAATTCACAAAAACGCTCATGCATTTGTTTAAGTGAATATTTAAGTGATTTTGTATAGATAAATTCTTGTTCGTTATAAACAGTGAAAAAAGCATCATTCTCTTGAAAATAGATAAATCCATGTGCTCCGTTTAATTCAATAATATTTTGAGTATACAGAGATTTTAGTATAAGAGGTACCGGTATGATTTGATCGATATATTTAACAGCTTCCACCGTAGATGCAAATTCTTGCTCCAAAGTGAGTGGATCAACAACGAAAACATGAAAGAAACGCTCACTTTCGCTTAACCTATTTGGTGCTTCAACATATTGCAGTTGATATTCTACTGCCATATCTAATGCAAGTTCTTCATATACTTTGTTTTCTAATGCATCAGAAATATCATCATCAGGAACGTTTTTACTGATTCCTATAAGTGCCGAAATAAAACCTTTTGTATTTAAAAAAGAGATAACATATTGCTCTTTTGAAAATGACGGTGATGTAATTTCTGTAATGCTATTAAGAGTACTACTATAGTAATCTCTTCTATAAGGATTAGCTGATACGATGGTAGAAAAAGATTGTTGTTTACTCATCTAGTGTCCTATTTAAAATGTGCGAGAACCATCCCACAAAAACGATTGCCTCGATAAAATTCAACTCGATAAACTTTATGGTTTTGATCGATAGAATATTTCGGATCTAAATCACCAATACTAACATTGGCGTTAGCTTCATCATTTCCACTTTTTGGCGTGTACCCAATGATATTTACGCGAATGTCTTTGTTCTGTATTATAACCTTAAAATCGGCAGTTACAAAAAATTCTGTAGCAAAAACAACATTTTTTTGTTTTTTATCGATTTCAAGAACAATTTTTTCATCACATTTTGCAACTTCGTGGATACTTTGGGATAATGTTGTGACTTTTTTATTCCCGATATATAGGTCGAATTTATCTTTATTTTTAACAGCCAATCCCAATGGATGGGAAAAATCAAAGTGATTCAAATCAGATTGTAATGGGATATAGCTTAAATTGTTATTGATATTATCAAGATTTAATATAAATGTGTTATTAATAGTAACAGTTTCGCTTTTTTTAAGTAAATTTATAAGGTTTTCTGTTGTTAAATTAAATGTACGGGTATAAGTGATCCCTAAAAAACGCATATACGCTTCAATAGCCCGTAATTGATAAAAAACTTTTTCAGGTAAAGTCGGAAGATTTTTACTAGTTTCTATAGCAAATGCTGGTTTGTTATGATTAATAGCAAAGTAGGTTAATGAATGTTTCATGGCTTCATCATCAAAACGGGTGTTAGTATTTCGTATATCAAAGGAATGATAATCTTCAATGAGCCCGTCATTAAGTTCTTCACGAACGGCTAAGGCTATTTTATTTAAATCTTTATAAGGATGGTCGCAATCTAGAGTTGTTTGATCTATAACACATGTTTGTCCCCATGAAGCAGGATTGAATATAGTATTTTTATACTCTTTACGGTAAAAGCCGTGCCCATCGTGTAAATTTAAGATGAGATCAACTTTTGGTTCAGTTATAATGTTTTGAATCTCTTTCACAACAGTGTAATCAGGATCGCTTGAATTAATTTCGGCAAATTTACGGTTCATATCCCCATTAACGCCTCTATTATCCATTGCAATACTAAGTTTATTAAGGTTTGGCACAATCCACAAATGTCCACTTTGAATGGTATAGTATTGCGAAAGTATGGAGGTAGCAAAGTAACTCCCAGGTTCATTACCGTGAATTCCACCAATAACAAGTAATGTGGGGCCATCCTGACTGGAAGATTCATGTTTGATGAATGAAAATGAAAGGGCATGTGATTGAAAAAATAATAAAAATAACAAGATGAAAAATTTCATTGTTATTGCTCAGATATTATTGAGATTGAATTATCAGAGTTAAGTAATAACATTAGTATTTTTGGACCGGTAAAATTGTGTTTATCACTAGTGTAAACTTCATCAAAGGTTACCATAAACAGATTAGGCCGATCACCTGGATACGGGATAATATTCAGATTGGTGAAAAAGATCTCTTTTGTCTCTTTACGTTCAAAAATACGTTGTTTATAGTTCTTGAAGTCAAAGTATTCCATACCGTCAAAGCGTACAAATGTAGTATCATAAAATGATAGATAAGCTTGAAGATCGTTATATTTCCAAGCATATCTCCATTGATAGAGTTGTGAAATAATCGCATCGTAAGCAACATTGCCATAGGTTTTAGTTTTAGTATCAATGATCAAAAAAAGATTTTTGTAATTTATATTTTGATCTAAATTGGTGAGTTCTCCGTTGTCAATAGCTATACATCCTTTGGTAAAGCTATCACGATCTCCTGAAATAGGGACACCATGTATCCAAATACCATCTCCATTTTTACCTCGAATACGGTCATACAGGTTAGGATAAGAGGTAACAAATGCCATTGGTCCATAAAATTGATCAACGTTCTCCCGTTTTTCCGTTAAGGTATAAACACCGATAGGGGTTCGTCGGTCCCCAGCATTCATTTTATCGCCCTCAAATTTTCCGGTAAAAGCCGGTATTGTTTTTATCCGTGTAAAACGTTCTTTATTATCTTTACGATACAGAGAAAGGGAAGGTTGGTTTTTCTCACAAATGAGCAATGTGTTAGTTGATTCGTAATAACCGAACTGAAGATCTTTCTGAGCCAATTTTTCTTTCCAAAAAGTACGATCACCAAAACCATGGTCAATCTCTTTTTGGATTGCAGCCATTCCCCCTTGACGATAAAGATCCATTACTTCTCCTCCAAAGAGAGAAGTAAAAAGCAGAGGAAGTAATACTATTTTTTTTACCATTCGTATCCTAAGTCACTTAAGAATTTTTTGTCACTTGTCCACCCTTTTTTAACCGAAACAAAAAGTTCGAGATAGACAGGTTTGGAAGAGAGCCGTTCAATTTTTTCACGAGCACTTTTACCGATTCGCTTGATGGCTGCCCCCCCCTTGCCGATAATAATCCCTTTTTGGGAATCTTTTTCGACGATAATGGTGGCACGGATGTGTTCAGTCGGAGTGTCTTCATCAATTTTATCAATAATAACATCCGATTCGTAGGGAATTTCATCACTGATATTTTCAAATATGGCTTCACGAATAAACTCTTTATAAATCGTACGAATCATCTCTGTGGTGATATTTTCGGGGTCATATAAATATGGAGACTCATCAAGATGTTTGACAATGGTATTAAGCAAGTCATTTTTGCCCACATTTTTAGTGACTGACATTGGAATAAGGGCAAGAAATTGATCACTGTATTGGTTATATTCCCCGATTTTTTTGAGCAAATCACCTTGTGAAATTTGATCAATTTTGCTTAATACAATGATATGTTTCCGTTTTTGGTGATTAAGCTCTAAAAATTTTTCATAATGGAGTGTTTTATCGGATGCGGGAGCAAGATAGACAACAACATCACAATCGCCGATTGCTTTTAGTGCCTCTTCGAGCATGTATTGATTGAGAAGTTTTTCAGCTTGATGGAGACCTGGGGTATCGACAAAAATAATTTGATCATCATTATGCATAACAATTGCGTTTGAGCGTTTGCGCGTTGCATTGGCTTTCTGACTGACGAGGGCAATTTTTTCACCCAATATCCAGTTCATAAGGGTACTTTTTCCTGCATTCGGTCGCCCCACAAGAGCGACAAATCCTGCTTTACTCACCCTTGATCTCTAGGTGAAGTGTTGCATGAATACCATGACCGAGTTTGAGATCTAAATCATGCAAACCGGTTGTTTTAATACCATGTTTGGCATCAAGCTCTTTTTTATCGATCTCAATACCATGTTGTGTTTTCAATGCATCACTAATCTCTTCTTTGGTGACAGCACCAAAAAGATGGCCAGTATTACCGAGCTTTTTTGTGATTAGTACTTTTATATCGGCAAGTTTTGCTTTAATAGCATTGAGATTTTCAATCTCTTGTGCTTCACTGGCCGCTTTTTTTCGTTGATCGGCTTCGTATTTCTTAATAACTTCATGGGTTGCAATCAGCGCTAACCCTTTACCTACTAAAAAGTTTTTTCCGTAGCCATCAGCTACTTCTTTGATTTCGCCTGCACGTCCTACACCCTTGACATCTTTAGTCAATAATACTTTCATAAATCTCCTTGATTAACCGCGAACGATTTTACCACTGTATCCCACAATACCGTGGATAAGATTGGTTACTTTAGTGTATCCCATATCAGTAAGGATACGTTGACAATGGGCACTTCGACTTCCTACATGACAGTATACAATGATGTTTTCATCATTATTGAGTCCTGATTCATTGAGTGTTTGGAAAAAACTACTTGTTGGAACAAGAATATCTACCCCTTCAATACGGCCTGATTTCCACTCCATCCATTCACGAACGTCCACCAATTTGAAGGTCACCATTCCAAGCTCACGCGCTTCAAAGAGAGAGGTTAGCTCATCTGCGTCGATATTGCGTTTTTGTAGTAAAAATTGGCACTCTTCGGTAGTAAGACCACGGGAATGTTGATGGGTGACGGTTTCAATCTCTTCGGATTTCATCAAGGATACCGCATATTCAGGTGTACAAAAAATTTGACAGTGACAAACACCCTCTTGTGGTATCTCTTGCTCAATAGCAGGAGTACAAGGGCAGAGTCTATTATCACTACTTTTATAGACGCCATCTACCTCTTCCACCATATAACAAGGGCAAAACCGTTTGTTATACATCATTTTATTACGGGCAAGTCCCATTTGGACACCCTCGTTGATTTCAGCATGAGGATTGTATACCCAGTTGAATTGCGCAACGACTTTATCGGTAAATCTAACTGTTTTTTCGAGTTCAGCCTGAAACTCAGGTGAATTCATATCGATTTTGATGATACTCATGTTTGTTCCTAAAAATTATTTGTTTTTTCGTGCTTTACCGGCAATAATAAAACGTAATGCATTGAGTTTAATAAATCCACCGGCATCTTTTTGATCGTATACAGAATCTTCTTCAAAGGTACAATATTCTGGATTAAAGAGTGAAAGATCTGAGCTACGTCCTACTACCATTACATTTCCTTTGTAAAGTTTCAATCGGACGGTTCCTCGAACATTTTGCTGTGTTTTATCAATTGCCGCTTGAAGCATTTCACGCTCCGGTGCAAACCAAAAACCGTTATAGATTAGTTTTGCATAACGAGGCATTAGCTCATCTTTGAGGTGCGCTTCTTCACGATCCAATGTTAAAGACTCGATTGCACGATGCGCTTTGAGCATAATGGTTCCACCCGGAGTTTCGTAACATCCGCGGCTTTTCATCCCCACAAAACGGTTTTCTACGATATCGGCACGACCGATACCGTGACGTCCTGCAATAATATTAAGTTGCTCAAGCATATTGGCAGGAGAGAGTGCTTTACCGTTTAAGGTGATTGGATCTCCTTTTTCGTAGCCGAGTTCAATGTATTCTACTTCATCCGGTGCATTCTGAGGAGATACCGTCCAACGCCACATACTCTCTTCGGGCTCAGCGGCAGGATCTTCTAAGATTCCCCCTTCATAGGAGATGTGCAAAAGATTTGCATCCATAGAATATGGAGATTTTTTTCCGCTCATTTCGATTTTGATACCGTGCTCAGCTGCATAAGCAAGAAGTTTTTCTCTCGAGTTTAGATCCCATTCACGCCAAGGTGCGATAATAGTGAGGGCACTGTTTTGCCCTAAATATCCCATCTCAAAACGGACTTGATCGTTCCCTTTTCCGGTTGCTCCGTGACTGACTGCATCTGCTCCGGTAATACGAGCAATTTCAGATTGACGTTTTGCAATCAAAGGTCGAGCAATAGAGGTCCCTAATAGATATTCTCCCTCATAAATAGCATTGGCACGAAACATAGGAAATACATAGTCACGGACAAACTCTTCGCGCAAATCTTCGATATAAATATTTTCAGGTTTGATTCCAAGACTAATCGCTTTTGCACGTGCCGGTTCTACCTCTTCTCCTTGTCCAATGTCAGCAGTAAAGGTTACCACTTCACATTTGTACTCGTCTTGGAGCCATTTTAGAATAACACTGGTGTCCAATCCGCCAGAGTAGGCAAGAACAACTTTTTTGACCTCTTTTTTCATAACTATCCCTATATGAATATATTTTCACACAATTGTGAAGTAAATGGGGGGATTTTAACAAAAAATAGATGAGATAACGGTTAAAGTTTGAGATTTAGTGATGAGGGCTCAGAATTTTCGGTTGCTTTTAAAAAGTCAATGGTACTTTTAAGTTGTTTAAGAGAATGAAGTGTTGCAGAACGTTCGTTCTGCATAAGATTCGTTGCATTTTGCAGCAAATAAGATGCCTCTTCCATTTGTTCAAGTGATTCAAATGAAGGGATGTCGGTTATAAGAGATTCAAGTAGTTGATAATCTTTAAGAATGATTGCTTTTTTAAGCTCATTCAGCCACATTGGTACTTTCTCTCCAAGCATCTAAAAGTGCTTTGACAACACCCGTTACTTCATCGAGTTTGGCAGGGTTACTGTAAAGATTAGCTTCTGATAAAAGGCGAATTTGATAGTTATACAATCCTGCTAAATAATGGGCTATCTCACCATGGTTAAAATCAAGGATATTAATAAGTTCACTAAAAACGGCATTTGAACGATTAATCCAGTAGGTGCGACGTTCGATATCACCTTCGTTAATAGAGCGTTTTGCTTGCATATTGAAGCGTAAAATTCCCTCATACATCATCTGTACCAATTTTTCAGGTGATTCAACTCCGACATTGTTTTGAGTGTAAGTGCTATAGGCCAAATTATTATTGTACATTGAAAAATCCTTAATTAAATCGTTATCTTTATTCAAAGTGATACTTATCCTTTATGATCGAAAAGTATTCCTGTCACTTCTTTCATTTTTGGTAATAATTGTTCAGCTTGCTCCAGTGGAAAACGACGTAGCATACGATTGCTTTGGGTATCAACGACGGATACGTAAAAATCATCGCTTTTATTGTCAAAACCAAAACGAAGAGAGGTATTAAATGGATCAAGCGATTTATTAAGCTGATCGATGAGTTTATCCATATCTTCTTGACTACCCACTTTTTGTGTTTTTGAATCACTCTCTTGTTGAGCTACTTTATCTTGATTGATCTGTGCTTTTTGAATCTCTTGAACACTTTGCGTTTGTTGTGTAGCCGCAACTTTTGCTGTATTCATCTGAGATTGCTGCATTTTAGCAGTAGATTGTAAGATTTCCATTGGGTCTTCCTTTGTTCGGAGGTTGAGTTTGACTCTTCTTGAATGCTATATCGTCTTCGTAAAAAAAAACTTTAGAGGGGGGGTGGAAGTTGTGCTAAACTTCCCCTCATGAAACGCTATTGGACACTTTTACAAAACGAGCCGTTGCTTCGTCGTTTATCGATTATTCAGTTGATTGCCTATTTTGGTGCGTGGTTTAGTAATGTTGCTATTTATACCCTATTGATTCAATTGCATGTGAGTGCAACGACCATAGCCTTGGTTGCTGCACTCCATTTTTTTGCGGGAGTATTGCAAGCTCCATTAAGCGGGGTTATTATTGATCGATTTTCACCTAAAAAATTGATGATACTATTGACCCTGACTGAAATTTCAGCGACACTCGGATTGCTTTTGATTCATGATATTTCACAGTTAATTTGGCTTTATGGGTTGGTATTTATCCGTATGGGGGCGGCAAGTTTTCAATTTACGGTGGAGATGTCGCTATTACCCAGAGTACTGGAAGGGAAAGCACTTCAATACGCCAATGAGATACACTCTGTAATTTGGTCATTTTCTTATACAGCTGGGATGGCATTAGGGGGTGCTGTTGTCTATTATATTGGGACTACGTATGCTTTTTTACTCGATGCCTCTTTGTTTATGATAGTGTTAATGTTACTTTTTACCCTTACAATTTCTGTGAATATTGAGAAGCAACACCAAACATTTGTCACAATGATGGGAGATGCCTTTCGTTACATTCGGCAGAATAAAATCGTGTTGCATTTGATGTTACTTCATGCGGTGGTCGGATTTACTGCTTTTGATGCATTGGTGGTTCTTAGTGTGAAACAATACTACATGGATATGATTGCGGTTTCGCTCGGAATCGGTTTGGTACATGCTTCAAGAGCTATCGGATTGACAATAGGGCCACTTTTTCTAGGTGAGTGGGTCACATTAGAACGGTTGCGCTATCTTTTTGTTGCAGAGGGGTTAACGATTATCTTATGGGCTATAGTAATCGAACATTTTTATCTTTCGCTTCTCGCATCGGTTTTAGTGGGACTTGTGACAACTACCCTATGGTCGTATACCTATACTCTTTTGCAACACCATACACAAAGTGACTATTACGGTCGAATCGTTGCTTATAATGATATGATTTTTTTGATAGTTGGCGGATTCGTATCTCTGTTAATCGGATTTTTAGTTGATATCCATATTCCACTGGCAATCATTACGGTGATTTTAGGGGGCGCTTTTCTGGTCGCCGCATTTTATTATGGGTGGATACGACACCATTACACATTATTTGAAATTGGACATCAATGATATACACACATAACGAGCAAACAATAGATTTGGCTAAAGTAACCCGGCTTTATCCGGCGGCATTGATTAGTGCCGGAGGGGAGCGTGCTTCGGTATCATTAGAGTGGGCAGAGATGAAAAAAGGACAAATTCTCCTTGAAGCTTATGTGTTAATTTGTGATTTTGACCCTATAGGTGAAGTGCCTCTCAATCGAGTTGAATTACGATTTGAGACAAAAGAGAAACTTTTTGAAGCAATGAATGAGATATCCCATCTCTTAAAGTCGTGAATTCTACCTCTCTACGTCGGCGTGTTGTCTCTTTAGCCGTACCTGCTGCATTAAAACAGTTACTCGATATTGTGCAACTATTGATTGATATGTTGATGGTTGGTACTCTTGGAGTAGCAGCACTTGCTGCAGTCGGACTTTCGATGCAGTTTATGATGGTAGTTCAAGCGATTATGTCTCTTTTTGCAGTTGGAGCCAGTACCCTTATTGCTCACTATATAGGGAGTGGACGTTTTAATCGCGCATCAAGCGTTGTCTATACAGCAGGACTATTGGCGTTAGGGCTCTCGCTCATTGTTATGATTATTGGGCATTACGGTGCAAATGATTTTTATCAGATGATGAGTAAAGATAACGAAGTCGTTCGATTAGGAACTCAATTTTTTGGTGTTTTATCGCTAGGGATGTCTCTTGTTTTTTTAGATGCCTTGGCATTTAGTGCACTAAGCGCTGGGGGAGATACTAAAAGTTCATTGTATATAAAAATTGGTTCGGCATTTTTAAATGGAGTGCTAAATTATCTCTTTATTTTTGGGCATGGCGGGTTTGAACCGATGGGGGTAGTGGGAGCTGCTTATGGAACTTTGTGCGCGTATGGCTTTAGTTTGATATTCTATGGATGGTTGTTTTACAAAGGAAAAATTTTAACGGTTATCCCCATCATAAATAAGAAAGATGTGCAGAGGATTTTTCGAATAGGTCTCCCCTCGGTTGCAGAACGTTTTATAGGAATTAGCGGATTTTTGGTTTTTATTTGGCTTATCGCCAGTTACAGTACGGAATCGTTAGCAGGATATCAAGTGGGATTACGTATTGAAGCGTTTGCCTTTATGCCGGGAGTCGGATTTTCAGTTGCGGCAATGGCTCTTGTCGGGCAATATATTGGAGCGAAAAACTATGAAGATGCCTACAAGGCAGGAGTTCTGAGTGCTAAAATAGCAATCAGTTTTATGGGAAGTGTAGGGATTATATTGATGGTTTTCCCCCATTTTTTAGTTGAGCTATTTACAACCGATACCGCAACCATTGAACAAGCAGTATTGTATTTGCGTTTTGTCGGAGCGGTTCAAATCCCTTTGGCATTGACATTTGTACTCAGCGGAGCTTTACGTGGTGCAGGTTCGACACGATTAACACTTCGTATCAGTTCACTTTCGTTATGGTTGTTTAGGATAGTACCGGCATGGTTGGTAGTGCAATTAGGTTATGGGATACTTGCCGTTTATGTGGCGATGACGGTAGAAACAATCATTAAAGGGTTTTGGTTTTGGCGTGAATACAAAAGTAGACGTTGGATGAAAAAGATTCTTTAAGAACCTTTTTCTACCTCCATTAATTGTTTGTATTGATTAATGATGGTGCTGAGACGGATGCGATCCGGCATTTTACGTGAAGCGATATAGCCGACAACTTCTCCATGTTCATTTAATTTTGGGACGATATTGACAACAACCCAATAATATTTACCGTCCTTACGAAGATTTTTAACATATCCTTCCCACGTTTTTCCCTCTTTGATGATTTTCCACATCCCCTCAAAGGCGGCTTTTGGCATATCAGGATGACGAAGGATGCTGTGGGGTTGTCCGATAGCTTCTTCTTTGGTATAAAGGGTCATTTCGGTGAATTTGCGGTTGACAAAAGTGATAACACCTTTTGTATCTGTCTCAGAAATGAGACTTCGTCCGTCAAACAGAACTTCTTCATTAACAGGTGCGGGACGTTTCATGGGCTATAAATCCTAGAATAAAATTTAAATCAACTACAAGCATTGTATCAAAAGTATCACAAAAAAACAAAGGCAAAATCAAACAGTTGCAGATTATAATAACAAAATGTATTACTGAGGAAGCAAATGTGAATGTTTTAGAACTCTTGAAAAAAATGATAGAATCGAAAAGTCAGACCCCTGATGATGGAGGATTGCTCGATTTTATTACCGAATATCTTGATGGATTTACGGCAATACGAATCGATATCGAAGGGGTAAAAAATCTTTTTGCCTATCGCCGTTTTGGAGAGGGTGAACATCTGTGTTTTGCAGGGCATGTTGATGTTGTCCCTTCCGGTGATGGCTGGGAAAGTGATCCGTATGTCGCAACATTGAGAGATGGATTTGTCTACGGGCGGGGTGCTCAGGATATGAAAAGTGGGGTGGCGGCATTTACACAAGCACTCAAAGAGGCTAAATCGTTTAAGGGGACATTATCAATTCTCCTCACCTCAGACGAAGAAGGTCCTGCAAAATTCGGGACACTTGAAGTATTGAAATATCTAAAAGAGCATGACCTCCTTCCTGACGCAGTAGTGGTAGCAGAACCGACGTGTGAAACAGTTTTTGGAGATGCAATGAAAGTAGGGCGTCGCGGTTCTATAAACGGTATTTTAGAGGTGATTGGAAAGCAAGGTCATGCGGCATATCCTGAAAAAGCAATCAATCCTATCCATCAAATGGCGAGTATCTTGCCTCGTATAGCAGGGGCATTTTTAGATGAGGGAGATGAAGTTTTCGCCCCTTCTCAACTGGTCATTACTGATATACGCTCCGGCATCGAGACGACAAATGTCTCTCCAGGAAAATTGAAGATGATGTTTAATGTTCGTAATTCGACCAAAACTGATAAGATGAGTATTGAAGCATTTATCGCTGATGCGTGTAAGGGATTAGAGTATACACTGACTCTCGATCAGAGTGCTGAGCCTTTTGTGACCGATTCGGCTACCAAGATAGTGCGTGTGTTAAGTGAGTGCATCAATGAGGTGTGTGCTTATACCCCGAAACACTCTACCGCCGGTGGTACATCCGATGCACGCTATATCGCAAAATATGGAATTGACGTTATCGAATTCGGTGTTAAAAACGATACGATTCACGCACCAAATGAGAGAACTTCTGTAGCTGAAGTAGAAGATTTATATAAAGTTTTCAGTTTATTGATACGCCGTTTTTGATAAAATAGCACCAAAGGATATATATGAAAAAATTATGGTTACTTGCCTTAATGGTCGTTAGTGTGTTTGCAAGTGAAATCAACTGGAACAGCTCGTATGATCAGGCTTTAGAACAAGCAAAAAAAGAGAATAAGCCATTAATGGTATTGATTACCAGTGAGCAATGTCGTTGGTGCCGTAAACTCGAAAATACAACACTCAAAGATGAATCTATCATTAATCATATCAATGGTAAATTTCAAGCCGTCAATGTTACGAGAGACAAGAGCATTTATCCCAAAACATTAAGTGCTAAAATGGTTCCTATGAGTTATTTTATCGATCCTAAAACGGGTAAAATTCTCTCTTCAATCCCTGGATATTGGGAAAGTGAAGATTATAACTCTATTCTCGATGAAGCACTACAAAAATTTAAAAAATAAAGGATAAAAATGACAATAGTACAAACTCCCAATGCTCCGGCAGCTATCGGACCTTATTCACAAGCGATTATTGCAAACGGTATGGTTTTTACCTCAGGACAAATTGCCCTCACTCCAGCAGGTGAAATGCTTAGCGGTGATGTGAAAGTGCAATGTGCACAAGTGATGTCCAATTTGAAAGCGGTTCTCGAAGCATCTGGTAGCTCGTTGGATAAAGTGGTTAAGACTACTATTTTTCTCGATAATATGGATGATTTTGTGGCTGTGAATGCTATTTATGCAGAGGCATTTCGCGATCATAAACCGGCACGCTCTACCGTTGCGGCAAAAACATTGCCGAGAAATGCTTTAGTGGAGATTGAAGCGATAGCAATGATCTAATCAATTAGGGGTTTATAAACCTTTAAAGAACTTATAACATTTCACAAGTTCTTTTGGTCACTATTATGCAGGTATAACACCTAGCACCTGTATTCCTGTTTGAATCCAGAGATCAGGTGCTGTTGTATCACCCATATCATAGGTAAAATAATTAATTCCACCAATATTTTCAGTACCTATTTGGTAAGCAGGATTTGTCATGGTAACTGTATCGTTAGCATTTCCCGTAATATAAAGGGTATGATTTTCATTAAGAGAAAGCAGATTGCTAAAGTTTAAAATTAGGCTGTTGTGATCATTTGAATTATAATCTAAACTAATTTTTTCAATGCTGGCTATTTTAGTATTGTCTATAGCGGTTAGATCTAGTGTGATTGAACTAGCATCTAATACTAGTGTATCCATTTCTGTACCTCCATTGATTTGCATGTGATGATCATTATTATCGCTTAATGAAGTGATATTTGATTCATTAAGAATCAAGGTATCATCGTATGCTCCTGAAAATAATACATCAGATCCCCCATTCCCTATTATCACATCGTATCCATACCCTCCAAGAATAATATCATTAGACGACGTACCAGTTAAGATATCGTTACCACTAGTACCTAAAATATCTACCATGCCGGATAAAATAGATAATGTATGGGATTGGAGATTGCTAGCGTCAGTAAGTGCTTGTTGTCCATCTGTACGTGCACTATCAGCGATTCCATTGAGGGTAACAATTGTCGCTTGAGCTACATCAAGAGCTGTTTGTTCCATGGTAGTATCTTCGTTTGCGGCAACTGCTTTATCGTAGGCGTCTTGGACAATACTGAGAGTGTTTTGAGCTTCCATGGATGCATATTGTATATCCATCATGTTTGATATCATGTTTGCATAATTTAGGGCTGCGTCTACAGCATCCTGAGCAGTGATATCCGCATCAACAAGGGTTTGAATATTATTGATGTTTATTGCATTTTGCGCTGTCGTTGCTGTAGCAAGTGCCGTAGTTGCATTATTTGCGAAATGGTTGTGCGTCATAGTGTAGTTTTGATTTGTCCCTTCGACTAGTATCTGTGTGTTATGTACATTATTTTGTGCATTATCCAGTGCAGATGCTACGATTGCATCAGTTGCTGCTTCGGTTGCGGTTTGGAGATCAAGCGCTGCGGTAAGTGCTTGTTGTCCTGTTTGTTGTGCATTTATTTGCGCTACATGGACGCTATCAACAAGTCCATTAGCTGTAGTGACTGCGCTGTGTGCTGCATCAAGAGCGGCTGTTTGTGTTGTGGTATCTTCGTTTGCAGCAACGGCTTTATCAAAGGCGTCTTGTGCCGTGTTAAGGGTATCATTAGCATACATTTGAGCTCTTTGAGCATCCATGAATGCCATCTCGAAAGCGAATCCATTAGCGATGTTGTTCGCTACGTACACTGCGTTTTGTGCAGCATTCTCTGCATCACTGAGGGTTTGGTTATTATTACTGCTAATCGCAGCTTGAGCCGCTTGAGCTGTAGCGAGTAATGAAGTTGCAGCGTTTGCATAATCGTTTGCCATAGAGAGATCCATGTTGACCATCTCGGTAGACATTTGGGTGTTTTGTACCATGCTTTGAGCATTGGCAAGTGCAGATGCTACGATTGCATCAGTTGCTGCTTCGGTTGCGGTTTGGAGATCAAGCGCTGCGGTAAGTGCTTGTTGTCCTGTTTGTTGTGCATTTATTTGCGCTGCCATAACGCTATCAACAAGTCCATTAGCTGTAGTGACTGCGCTGTGTGCTGCATCAAGAGCGGCTGTTTGTGCTGTGGTATCTTCGTTTGCAGCAACGGCTTTATCAAAGGCGTCTTGTGCCGTGTTAAGGGTATCATTAGCATACATTTGAGCTCTTTGAGCATCCATGAATGCCATATCGAAAGCGAATCCATTAACGATGTTGTTCGCTACGTCCACTGCATTTTGTGCTGCATTCTCTGCATCACTGAGGGTTTGGTTATTATTACTGCTAATAGCTGTTTGAGCCGTTTGAGCTGTAGCGAGTAATGAAGCCGCAAAGTTTGCATAATCGTTTGCCATAGAGAGATCCATGTTGACCATCTCGGTAGACATTTGTGCGTTTTGTACCATGCTTTGAGCATTGGCAAGTGCAGATGCTACGATTGCATCAGTTGCTGCTTCGGTTGCGGTTTGGAGAACTTGTGCGTCACTTAATGCCTGCTGTGCTGCACTTAGTGTTGCTTGTGCATTAGCAAGTGCAGTGTCTGCTGCACTTCTATTGTTACTTACAGGGGTTAAAAGTGCCATTATTGCAGTATTATCTGCATTCGCTTGATTCGCTTGATTTAGTGCGTTATAAACTGCATTTGCCGCTGTTATAGAATTGGCTTGGGCAGTTGTTGCATCGGCTACCAAGGTAGTTGCCGCTGTTACATAGTCGGTCGCTTTTGCCACAGCATCGGCTGCAGTGCTTTCAGCTGTTGTTATGGTTGTATTATCACTATAACTGATTGCACCTTGTGTGCTCATTGCTGCAGTATATGCTATAGATACTTCATTTCCTTGTAAGCTGGCGAGTGTATACTCATCTTGTACACTATTAACGTTATTGATTGACTCGGTTAATGAATCAGCTGCAGCGGTAACGATACCTGCCAAGATCCCAGCCGTATCAATGATCACGCTGTTTCCCGAGACTAATGAGAGATTTCCTGCCGTATCCGCTGTGTAGAGCTTATAGGTACCGTCTATCAATCCTACCAATGACAATGTCGTATCGGTGTTGACTGTAGTGATGGTAACGCTGTTAAAAGTATTATTTCCTGCTGCAGTGATGCTTGCCATATTCGTAACACTTACCGTATCGTTGACGAGATACGCCATACCCACTTCAGTGCTTTGAACAGTGATATTCGCTGTACTCATAAGCGTTGCGGCGGTGAGAGTTGCTGCATCCGGTGCACTGGTGTCGACGATAAGAGTAGTAGGCTTTGCTACAATGGTACCATCAGCATTGAACTTTTGGACAAATATGGAGTTGTCCCCTTGACTATCGGTTCCATAAAACGTCACCACATACTCACCAGTAGTCCCCACCGAAGTGATTTGAGTACCTTGATCAGTACTATATGGCATATTGATTGCTTCGAGCATTACCATAGAGCCTTGTGTGGTTCCATTAGCATTGAACTTTTGGACAAAGATGGAGTAATCTGTTGGTGATGAGCTATCTTGCCCAGTAAATGTCACCATATACTCACCCATAGTCCCGACAGAAGTGATTTGAGGAGCAGAATCACTACCATCCGTTTTAGCGATTGCTTCGAGCTGTACCATAGAGCCTTGTGTGGTTCCATTAGCATTGAACTTTTGGACAAAGATGGAAGTATCCGTTGGTGATGAGCTATCTTGCCCAGTAAATGTCACCACATACTCTCCCGTAGTTCCTACGGCGGTGATTTGAGGAGCAGAATCATTACCATTCATATTAGCGATTGCTTCGAGCTGAACCATAGATCCTTGTGTGGTTCCATTAGCATTGAACTTTTGGACAAAGATGGAAGTATCCGTTGGTGATGAGCTATCTTGCCCAGTAAATGTCACCACATACTCACCCGCAGTTCCCACTGAAGTGATTTGAGTAGCAGTATCAGCATCATTCGTCATATTGATCGCTTCGAGCTGTACCATCAAGCCTTGTGTGGTACCATCAGCATTGAATTTTTGGACAAATATCGAGTTGTCCCCTTGGCTATCTACTCCATAAAACGTCACGACATACTCTCCCGCAGTTCCCACTGAAGTGATTTGAGGAACAGCATCATTAGCATTCGTTTTAGCGATCGCTTCGAGCATTACCATCTTGCCTTGTGTGGTTCCATTGGCATTGAACTTTTGGACAAAGATAGAGTAATCCGCTGGTGATGAGCTTTCATACCCATAAAACGTTACCACATACTCACCCGTAGTTCCCACTGAAGTGATTTGAGGAGCGCTGTCCTGACCGGTCGCATTCCCATTCGCTTCGAGCTTTACCATAGAACCTTGCTTCGTTCCATTGGCATAGAATTTCTGTACATATATAGATTGGTCTGTTTGTGGTAACGTATCTTGCCCAATAAATGTCACCACATACTCACCCGCAGTTCCCACTGAGGTGATTTGAGAAGCAACGTCCAAACCGTTTGTTCTTCCAATCCCTTCGAGAATTACCATAGAGCCTTGCTTCGTTCCATCGGCATTGAATTTTTGGACAAAGATGGAAGCATCCGCTGGTGTTGAGTTATCATAGCCCGTAAACGTAACCACATACTCTCCGTTTGTCCCCACCGAAGTGATTTGAGGAGCAGAATCATTACCCGCCGTATTCAATATCGCTTCGAGCTGCACCATCGCATAGGCTCGATTATCACTTCCCATTTTAGAGATATTGCTATTACCTATGAGATCGTATTGTTTCACTAAAATATTTCGCGTATCGTAAGTTCCATCCGCCAACGTAATCGTATTTGAACTTCCGACATTCCAAGTTGTTCCTCCATCCGTTGAGAACTCCCAGTGATCGGTATCGTTAGCGAGACTAAGGATTATTGTAGGATTTGAGGTGATGGTATCGGTCGAACTGATACCGGTATCACTATTGACAAACCCTGATTGACTGATGAGTGTTGGTGCCGTGGTATCGACACTGATATCATAGGTAGTGGTCGTGGTGTTACCTGCCGCGTCAGTTGATACGGCACTCAAGGTCTCTGAACCTTCTCCCATTGCGGTGATTGCAGCAGCATCAAGAACGTAGCTCCAAGTTGTTGTGGTATCTTGGGTAACGGCATGTCCGTTTAGTGTGGTTGTCGCATCTGCTGCGTTGGTACCTGTGAGGGTCACGGTTGCGGTTTGTTCTGCTGCACTGATGATATTGTCTGTTGCTACCGTATCGATGGTTGGTGCAGTTGGTGCTGTGGTATCGACGGTGAGTGTCGCTACTGTTCCTACCGATGTACCGTTGAGGGTAGCGGTAAATACTTTATCTGCCCCATCACCGGCATTTGCTAATGTTGCTGTCGATACAGCAACTGTAGCGTAACCATTTGTGATATCTGATGCAAGAAGTATATAGGAAACGGTTTGTTCTGTCCCTGAACCGCTTGCTGAGATAGTAAGAACTATTTCTTGATCTACTATTGCCTCTGAAGGAAGTCCAACTGCAACACTGATTCCTCCATCTGAAAGTGAATCAGTAGAATTTATCACACCATCTGCAAGTTCTCCTGTATGGTTTATGACAAGTGCATGGGTAGTATTGTAAAGAGTTGTCGCACTACTTAGTACACTACTTGCGCTAGCAAGTTCTGCATTTGCATTAGTAAAAGCAGTATTGGCTGCTGTTTTTGCTGTGCTGGCATTATCAAGTGCTGTTTGTTCCTTGATAGTATCTTCGTTTGCGGCAACTGCTTTATCGAGTGCGTCTTGTGCAACGATTAGTGCTGTTGTTGCATCGGCTTGTGCTATTGTTGCATCAGCTACTAAAGTCGTTGCTGCTGTTACATAGTCGGTTGCTTTTACTACGGCGGTTGCTGCGGTGCTCTCAGCTGTTGTCAAAGTTGTATTATCACTGTTGCTGATTGCAGCGTATGCTGTGGTAGCAACTGTAAGGGCATCCGTTGCATCACTTTGTTTACTGTCTGCGTTCACTTGCTCATTACTTACGATAGCTTCTGAACTGCTTGCTACTGTTGCCGCTTGGGCTGCGTTATCCAGTGCATCGGCGACGATTGCATCGGTTATACTCTCAGTTTGAGTTTGGAGATCAGTTGCAACACTCAAGAGATTTAGAGCGTCTTTATTGATCGCCATCGCATTTACAGCTGTTGCATCCGCTGCTTGGTAGGTCGACATCGCCTGATTAAGAGCCGCTTTTTCTGCGGTGGTATCTTCGTTTGCGGCAACTGCTTTATCAAGTGCGTTTTGTGCAGCGGTTACAGCCACTTTGGTCATGCTCACGGCATCGCTTGCATCTGTGAGTGCTTGTGCTGTTGCAGCCACATATTTTTGAGCAATATCAACCGCCATTGCCGTTTCACTCTCGGCTTTTGTCAATGTAGTGTTGTCCGTAGTACTGATTGTACTTACTACTGCTGCCGCGTTTGAAATCGCTGATGATGCAACTGATCCGATAGAGGATGCATTTGCTATTTCATTCACGGTCATAGCCGTTTTATTTTGAGCAGATGCTACGTCGTTTTGAGCAACGCTCAATGCATCGGCGACGATTGCATCGGTTATACTCTCAGTTTTAGTTTGGAGATCAGTTGCAACACTCAAGAGATTTAGAGCGTCTTTATTGATCGCCATCGCATTTACAGCTGTTGCATCCGCTGCTTGGTAGGTCGACATCGCCTGATTAAGAGCCGCTTTTTCTGCGGTGGTATCTTCGTTTGCGGCAACTGCTTTATCAAGTGCGTTTTGTGCAGCGGTTACAGCCACTTTGGTCATGCTCACGGCATCGCTTGCATCTGTGAGTGCTTGTGCTGTTGCAGCCACATATTTTTGAGCAATATCAACCGCCATTGCCGTTTCACTCTCGGCTTTTGTCAATGTAGTGTTGTCCGTAGTACTGATTGTACTTACTACTGCTGCCGCGTTTGAAATCGCTGATGATGCAACTGATCCGATAGAGGATGCATTTGCTATTTCATTCACGGTCATAGCCGTTTTATTTTGAGCAGATGCTACATCGTTTTGAGCAACGCTCAATGCATCGGCGACGATTGCATCGGTCATTGCTTCTGTTTGATCTGCAACAGCTTGCGCCATACTTACTGCTTTTGATGCATCCGCCTGTATTGCCAATGCATCAGTATATGCTTTATTGGATACAGGTGAATCTGCTACCGCAAGTGCATCTGCAGCTTTTGTAACTAATGTATCTGCCAGCTTACTGTACTCTATGGCTACAGTATAGGCAGTTTCTCCAGCTTTTTCAGCATTACTAAGAGTTGTATTGTCATTTGCAGTGATTGCATCTTGTGCAGTGATTGCAGATGTAAAAGCAGTCAGAGCATCGTTTCCTTTAGTTATTGTGAGGGTTTGAGTATCACTTACTTTACTATTAAGCCAATCAGATAGTGATATGGTTTGAAGCGTTGCAGTTATCCCCTCTTGAACCATGATTTTAGTCTGAGTAGTCTCATCGGTATAGGTGATGTATCCCGATGGTGCATTGGTTCGTGTCCATGTACCATCGGTGAGGGTTAGGGTATCTCCTGTGTTACCGTTGATGGTAATGCTATGGTATCCACTCTCTAGGGTACTCATACTTTGGATATCGATAGTTGAGAGCTTTAGGTTGTTGTTTCCGTTAGCTGTAATATCGATGGTTTCGATATTTTGGAGACGAGTGTCTCCGATTTTTGTCAAGTCGAGATTGGCATACCCTTCAAGCTTGAGGGTATCAATTCCTGCCCCTCCGTTGATGATGGAATTAACCATATCGGAGTTCCGTGTGATGATAAAGGTATCATCACCTGTTTCCCCGTTTAAGTGATCGGATCCTCCGTTACCTCTTAGGGTATCATTACCTACTCCACCGTTTAGGATATTATTTCCACTGTTTCCGATAAGGGTATCGTTGTATGCACTTCCGGTTAGGTTTTCGATATTGGTTAGGGTATCTACTCCTGCTCCTAGTGTATCTTGGGCAGTAGTGATAGTAAGATCGACATGTACTCCGATAGTTGCATTACCGTAGTTTGCGTTATCAATCCCCTCTCCTCCATCGAGTATATCATTACCTGCTCCACCTAGTAGGGTATCATTCCCTGCTCCACCGTTTAGGGTATCATTTCCTTTTCCACCGTTTAGGGTATTGTTTCCGCTATTACCGGTTAGGGTATCGTTCAAAGCGCTTCCGATAAGAGTATCGTTTGTGGTACCGGCACTTGCGGTTAAATTTAAAAGTGTTGAGGTATAGTGTTCAACGCTTAGGGTATTACTCTCAATAGTTCCTGTAGTTGCCTCTAGGTTCCAGTCTCCTTTTAAACCTGTGAGATCGGTAGATGCTGCTATATCTGCATTGGTGTAGGTTGAGAGTGTCTGTATGAACTGCTCCCCTTTTTCCCCTTGGGCTACATCACATCCGTACAGTAGAATATCCCCTTTAGTACTGAGGGATTGTCCGATTGTTTGAAGTTGTTCTTGGTAGCCATCTATATTCGTCTGATTGAGAGTTACATTGCCCAGTGTTATACTTCCGCTCTCTCCGTGTGAAATGATATGCAAACTCTCTACATCATTGTATCCGCTGAGTATATTGGCTATTTGTTCTAGTCCATTTTTATCGGCTTCTAATACATAATACCTTGCACCACTCTCTAGGCTTGCGATTATTCGCTCTTGATCGGTTACTTTGCTATCGATGATGTAGAGGGGGGTTGGCATGGGGGGGCTCCGAGTATGATTTTAATGATAAAATCTTACACTCCAAGTATCATTAGAGTATCATCAAAACAACAAAAATTTTATTTTTTGATAAATTAGCCAATTTAGATTATCGTAGTGGAACTTTTAATCTTTTATTTTATAACAACTGATTATAGTAGTTAATAAAACAATATTGGTTACAAAAAAAATATTTTATGGAATAATGATGTACTATTCTCAATAAGTACATCGATTGGATAAAATTTAAACGACATGCGTATAAAAAAAGTTTTTTTTTACTATATATTTTTAGTGCTATTTTCCTTTTCATCAACCCTGTTTGCCGTTGATGTAACGGTAGGTTTCGGTTATTCCAAACCCCCGTTTGTTTTTGCTCAATCCGAAAAAGACACCAATGAAAATCGCGGCATTGAATTGAAAATCATGTCAGAAGCATTGGCATATCGAAACCATACGATGAAAAGCAAATATATCAGTAAAAATAAGTTACTTACTCAACTACAAAGCGGAATCGTTGATGCTTCGTCAGCACTTTCTACTTCAGAATCGCAACACAATATTTACTATTCAGATGAATTTGTCTATTTTTGGAACTATGCCGTTACCCAACCAGATGATACAAACACCATTTCTTCGTTAAACGACCTCGAAGGAAGGAAAGTACTTGCTTGGGAAAGTGCTACTAAGGATTTAGGGCCAAAGTTTAAAAAAGCAACATCAAAAATGGCATTTTACAGAGGAGTCGCCAATCAGGAAGAACAGGTCTTATTGTTTTTAGAAAAACGAGCTGACACATTGGTAATCGATTGGAATGTTTTTTCCTACTTTGCACTAAAATATGGCTATGACCCGACCAAATATCACCAGTACAATATATTTGGCGGTAAAACGGGATACAAAGTCGGATTTCGAGATGCTGCGTTGCGCGATGACTTTAATGCAGGACTTGCGCATCTCAAATCTTCCGGACGATACGATGAAATCTATGATAAAATTTGGACAGTATCCGATAAAGTTTCGTTGAGCAAAGAAGAACAAACTTATATCGCACTTAAAGGTTCTCTGCGATTATGTTTTGATCCGGACTGGATGCCCTATGAGGGGAAAACAAAAGATGGTATGCTAGATGGCATGTCCTCTGATTATCTCGCTTTGTTAAGTCACAAAACTGGTTTTGATATAACTTTACGACCAACGTATAATTGGTCAGATAGCTTATTGGCGATAAAAAAGCGTCAATGCGATTTAATAATTATGGCAACGTCAACGAAAGAGAGGAAAGCTTATTTAGATTTTACAACTCCTTATCTCTCTTTTCCTTATGTGGTTGTGACTCAAAGTAAGCAAGATTTTGTAGATGATTTTGAGAAAGTCATCAATCATAAGTACGCAGTACTAAAAGATTATGCTAGTGTAAGTGATCTTAAAAGAAATTATCCCTCTTTGGATCTAGTAGAAGTTAAAAATATCTCTGAAGGTCTTCATAAAGTTAAAAGTGGTGAAGTTTTTGGTTTTATTGATTCTACAGCAACTGTGTCGCGTGTTATTCAAGCCGAAGGGCTGGATCTAAAAATATCCGCTAAATTACCTATTGGTTACGAACTCGCAATTGCTACACGTAATGATGAAGTATTCTTACATTCTATATTCCAAAAAGCTGTTGATTCCATTACTCCTGAAGATAAACAACGTATTGAGAATAAATGGTTAGCAATAAATATTCAACGTATTACTGATTATTCGTTAGCGTACAAAGTGTTATTTGGAAGTATAGTATTTATGATATTGATTTTATATTGGTATAAAAATCTTAAAAAAGCGCATAAGCGGACACAACATGCATTATGGCTACTTCAAAAGGCTAAAAAAAATTTAAAACAATTAAATTTTAATCTTGAAAAGCGGGTTGAGGAGGAGCTCGCTAAACGTATGAAGTTTGAGAAAGAACTATCTCAAAAAAGTCGTTTAGAATCTATGGGTGAAATGATTGATAATATCGCACATCAATGGCGTCAACCACTCATGAATATCAATGCAATTTTGCTCAATATAGATCGTATGTATGAATTGGGAAAATTAGATGCAAGCTATTTGGAAGATACACTCAAAGAAGCTACTGATTTGACAGCACATATGTCTCAAACTATCGAAGACTTTAGAAATTTTTTTCGTAAGGATAGAGATAAAGAGCTCGTACATATGAATGAGATTATGACTTATTCGTGTAATCTCTTAAGTAGCGTTCTTAAAGATATAACAATTTGTTTGGATAGTGCAGAAAATCTAAAAATATTAGTTTATAAAAATGAATTGATTCAAGTGATAGTTAGTATACTCAGTAATTCTATAGATGTTTTGATGCAACGAGATATTGGAAAGAAAAAAATTTTTGTTTCTGTAGTAGATTATAATGATGAGATAAGAATTATCATTGAAGATAACGGTGGTGGGATAGCAGATGAACATATAGACAGAATATTTGAACCTTATTACACTACAAAGCATAAGTTTGGTGGCAGTGGATTAGGGCTATATATATGTAAAATGATTATTGAAGAGCATATGCATGGTTTTATTTCTGTAGAGAATACGACAAATGGTGCAAAATTTATTATTATATTAAAAAAGGAGTTCTCTTGGGAGCAGATTTAAGAGAATATACTCTTCTTTATGTCGAAGATGAACGTAAGATTCAGCTTAAAATGGGTGAGTATTTTGAATCATATTTTAAAACTGTTTATTATGCATCAGATGGGAATGAGGCTTTAAAATTATATCACCACTATTATCCTGATGTGGTAATTTTAGATATTAACATACCAAAAATAAATGGTTTAGAGGTTGCTAGACAAATTCGAAATGTAAATAAGAGAACAAGAATTATCATAATGAGTGCTCATTCAGAGAAAGAACTATTATTGCAAGCAACTGAAATTGACATGAGTAAATATTTAATAAAGCCTGTATCCCCATTTGAACTGAAAAAGGCACTTGAAAAAATAACTTATGAACTATCATGGATGACTACTAATTTAACTCAAAAAAGTTTTGATTATCATATTGGCAAAGAGGGGCTAATATTCAAAAATAATAGTCCATTATCCTTATCGAAAAGTGAACATAAAGTACTAGGGTTACTTATTAAAAATTTTGGTAATATTGTTAGGTATGAGAGTTTTTTTTATGATGAGCTAAATTCCCCAATTACAAATGAAGCAACATTACGTAATATTATTGCAAAACTTCGTAAAATATGCCCAGATATTATTATTAAAAATATTAAAGATGTAGGATATATTAGTAATAAAGCTGAGTAGTTTGGTTGTCATTTTCCACTTACATGGAAATGACAAGGTAAACAAAAATTATCTTCCTGCTGGCAATATATTGGGATTAGGGACATTTTGCGTGTTGTCCCATCCTCCTCCGAATGCTTTATAGAGATTCACTGTAGAAATCAAATTATTTTGGCGTGCTTGCAGGTAACTTTGTTGTGCTGAGAGCCATTGTTGTTGAACGATAAGCAAATCGTTGTAGGAGATTGTTCCGACGTTATAACGAAGTTTTGCCTGATCAAAGGCGATTTTAATAGCTTCTGAGCGTTCTTTTTGGTAGCGAAGTTGATCATTGGATTTAGAGTTTTGAGCGATGGCATTATCCGCATCGTTAAAAGCATTTACGATAGCTTTTTGATATGCTGCAAGCATCTGTGTATGTTCTGCTTCTGCTGTTTTTATATCTCCCTCTACTCGTCCTGCCGTAAAAATAGGGAGTGTGATGGAGGGGAGGATTTTCCATATTGTGGTAGGGTTTGAGGTAAAATTAGAAAGATCTAGGCTTTGTATTCCACCCATACCGGTCAACTGAATACTTGGATAATATTCGGCGCGCGCAATACCGATTTTGGCATTTGCAGAGATGAGGTTTTGTTCTGCTAATGCAATATCCGGACGATTTTGGAGAATTTGAGACGGAAGGGCTGATGGTAAGGTTGGTAAAGTGATTTTATCCAGTTCTGTTGTTGTCACATTGGTAGGGTTTCGTCCCAATAAGAGATTAAAATTTGCCTCTTCGGCAATTTTAGACGCTTCGAGTTGAGAAGCTATAGCTTTGGCATTTTGAACCTCCGCAGACGATTGGAGAAGGGTAGTTTGGGCGATTGTCCCATACTGATATTTAAGTTTATTAAAATTATAGATATCTTCGGAAGCTTTGATGTTTTCACGTGCAAGAGCTATTTGGGAGTTTAAAGAGGAAATTTTGATATACGATGCCGCAACATTGGCACTGATGGAAATTTTTAGTGTTTGGTGTGAAAATTCTGTGGCGAGTAATTGGGCACGTACCGCTTCATTAGCACGGCGTACTTTTCCAAAGAGATCGATTTCATACGTTGCGAGTGAGAGATTAGCGGCATAGGTTGAGGTAACTCCATCCTTTAATTGATACGTATCAGTTCCATTGACACCTTGACGAGTGAGTGATCCGTTTGCATTGATTTGAGGGTACAAATACGATTTTGCCGTATCAAATTTTCCCAACATAGCATCCACCGATGCCGAAGCACTGATGAGATCAAAGTTATGGGCCAGTGCCTCTTCAATACTTTTATTGAGATAATTATCATCAAAATGGTTCCACCATGCTTTGTCAATGGTTGTTGAGGTATTGCCATCACTGTATCGAAAAGAGGTAGGTGCACTATTTTGAGGACGTTCGTAATCGGGTCCAATCGCACACCCCCCTAAAAGAAGGGAACAAAGTAATGAGAGTGTAATGGTTGTGTTATTCATGAGCGACTCCTTTGCGTGATGCAAATTTTTCTTGAGTCGTAGCGACCCAGTAATAGAGGAACGGAATAAAATACCGCTCGATAAAGGTTGCCGCAAGCATACCTCCAAACATTGCAACTCCGATTGAGAAACGTCCCATAGCACCCGCCCCCGAACTAAAGATAAGTGGGAGCATCCCTGCTAAAAAGGCAAACGAGGTCATCATCATCGGACGGTAACGAAGACGTGCCGCTTCCATCGCTGAATCGTAGACACTTTTCCCCATCAGCCGTTGCTCTTCGGCAAATTCTACTACTAAGATAGCATTTTTTGCCGAGAGGGCGATAAGGGTGAGTAGCCCGATTTGGAAGAATACGTTGTTATTGAGAAACGGAATCAACCAAACCACCGTATACGCTCCCATAATCCCATACGGTACAGCGAGCATAATTGAGATTGGCAATGTCCAACGCTCATAGAGTGCCGCAAGAATCAAATAGACCATCACCAATGCAAAAGCCATAATCATCAGTGCTTTAGAACCGACGAGTTTCTCTTGGAGGTATAACCCTTCCCAATCATAACTTACCGTTGATGGTAAGACATTATCCCCTTTGGCTTCCAAAATTTTAATCAAATCACCGGAACTATAGCCTGGTGCAGGTGAACCCATGACGGTGGTACAGAGAACACCGTTAAAGTGCTCGATACTAGATGGTGCACTCGACATTTTAGCGGTGACAACTGATGAAAGGGGGACGAGTTGTCCAGATGATGAGCGAACCCATGCCCGTCCGATATCTTCAGGGGTTGCACGATACGGTGAATCGGCTTGCATTTCTACCCAGTAGGTTTTACCGTTTTTATCAAACTGGTTGACGTACATGGCTCCGATGGTTGCTTGGAGTGTTTGGTAGACATCACTGATAGAGAGCCCCATCATTTTTGCTTTTTCGCGGTTCACTTCAACCATGAGCGTCGGTGTATTGATATTCATGGTGCTCATCGGGTTTTTGATACTCGGCTCTTTGCGTAAATCGGCAACAAAGGCATTGGTAGCATCGGCGAGTTTATTAAAATCGTTATCCCCTGGTTGTAGGAGGCGAAGTGAAAACATATCCGATGGCCCCATACCACGAATCGACGGTGGAGGCATCGCAAACACTTTGGCCTCTTTGATACTGCCAAGTTTTGGTCCTACGGAGTTGAGTATACCAAAGACTTTAAGCTCTTTAGTTGTTCTTTCGCTCCACGGTTTTAGACGGGTAAAGACAACCGCAGAATTAGGCTCTTGAGAGAAAGTGAGAATATTGATACCGGTAATAGCGGTATATTTGGAAACACCCTCTTGTTTGCTCAAAATTGCTTCAACTTGTTTAACGACCTCTAACGTACGGTTAGCGGTTGCCCCGTCAGGGAGGTTAATACTCGTAATAAAATATCCCTGATCTTCCATCGGCAAAAAGGCGCTTGGAAGGGTTTTGTGAAAAAATCCGATAAAAAAGTAGGTTGATAAATAAATGATTAAAAAGATAAATGATTTACGAATCATGAATCCGGATCGGCGAACATAATTATCGGTCATATTGGCAAATTTACGGTTAAACCAGCGGAAAAAACGGGCAGGTTCATTCTCATGGTGTTTGAGAATCAATGCGCCGATAGCAGGAGCAAACGTAAGTGCCATAAAGCCTGAGAATACGACAGAAATCGCGATGGTTGCGGCGAATTGTTTATAAAGCTGTCCCGTCATACCACCCAAAAAGGTTGCAGGGATAAAGACGGCACACATGACCAAGACAATCGCTACAACAGGACCGGAAATTTGTCCCATGGCCTTGATTGCCGCTTCGCGAGGAGAGAGTTTCTCATGTTGAAGTATCCTCTCCATATTTTCGATAACGACGATAGCATCATCGACGACAATACCGATAGCGAGAACAAGACCAAAGAGGGTGAGGGTGTTGATAGAGTACCCTAGTAGATACATACCGATAAAAGCGCCCGTAAGAGAAATCGGGATGGAGAGAATCGGAATCATTGCCGCACGATAGCTTTGCAAAAAGAGGTAAATAACCAAACTGACCAAAACAATAGAGGCTATGAGTGTAAAGACAACCTCTTCAATCGAAATTTTGACGAAATCAGTTGTGTCGTAGGGGATATTGTACTCAATCCCTTTAGGAAATTTTTTGGAGAGTTTTTCCATTTTAGCAGCAACAGCGGCTGATGTGTCGAGTGCATTCGCATTGGTATCGGCAAAAATACCGATCATAGCAGCCGGTTTACCGTTAACACGACCAAAAAATTCATAGTTTTGACTACCCAATTCAACACGGGCGACATCTTTAAGATGAATCATAGAACCATCATTTTTAGAACGTATTATGATATTTTGGAACTCTTCAGCCGTTGAAAAACGCCCTTTTGAGGTGAGTTGCATCGTCCACATTTGAGAGTCGTTGGTTGGCCCTTGACCTAAACGCCCCGGAGAGACTTGAAGATTTTGATCTCTAATCGCTGAGGCTATTTCAGCAGTACTCACCCCTAAAGATGCCATTTTGTCTGGATTTAGCCACACCCGCATTGCATAATCGCGTTGACCGAAAATCTGTGAACGTCCTGCACCGGGAATTTTTTTAATCTCATCTATGAGGTTGGCGGAGATATAGTTACTAATTTGAGTTGAGTCATAGCTTCCATCTGGGGATGTAATCGCTACCAATAACAAAATATCAGACGTTTTTTTCTGAACCGTAACTCCTAAATCACGAGTTGTTTGGGGTAGCTGAGCAATAACCGAGTTGATTCGGTTCTGAACATCTACCGCCGCGAGATCTTGGTTGACACCGATGTTAAAGGTACAGGTGATTGAAGCACTTCCCGGTAGAGCAGCTGCTTTGGAGGACATATACATTAACCCATCCGCTCCAGAAATTTGAGATTCCAAAGGGGTGAGGATATTGTTGGCGATGGTTTGCGCATCAGCACCGGGATACTGCGCGGTAACAACAACAGTAGGAGGGGTGAGATTCGGCAACTGTGAAATCGGTAGTGTTTTAATTGCCACAAATCCGAGCAGCATGATAATCATTGCAATAACAGCTGATAGAATAGGGCGATTGATAAAGTATTTACTAAACATAATTATTTTGTATTCGGAATCACTTCCGCTCCCGGTTTGAGTTTAGGAAGTCCATCGGCAGCGATTTTATCTCCTGCATTGACACCGCTTTCGATGAGGATATTTTCACCTACCCATTCTCCTGCAACAACAGGTTTCGGAGTAACGGTATTGTTGGTTTCGAGTGCGTAAAGAAATTTCCCTTTTTCACCGGTTAGAAGTGTTTTTTGAGGGACATAGAGAGCATTCTTCCACTCCATCCCTTTAACTTTTACTTGAACAAATTGTCCAGGGAGAAGCTTATGGTCACTGTTATTGATTTCAGCACGATAGGTAATATTTCCGGTAGTTGAATCGACAAATGGCGCGATAAAATTGATAGAGCCTTTACGTGCTAACGTTGTACCGTCACTGAGGGTGAGCTCAATTTCATATTTCCCATCTTTTGGAATAGTAAGCTTACCGTTTGCAATTGCATTTTGTCGAGCAAGTTTTTCATTTTCACTAAAAGTAAAATTAACGTACATTGGATCGGTTTGGTAGACGGTCGTGAGTAGACCATTTGCACCTGCAGCAACATAAGTACCGACATCGATTTTGGATTTATCGACGAATCCGTTGAGTGGAGATTTGAGGGTAGTATAGCTAAGATTGAGTTTGGCTTGTTCTAACGATGCTTTTGCTGCCGAGAGAGCTGCGGCTGCGTTTCGCTCACTAGCTGTTGCACTATCGAGATCTTGTTGACTAGCCGCATTTGCTTCCGCCAAAGGTTTAATACGGTTCAAAACGGCTTTGGCATTAGTATGTGTAGCGGATGCTAGCTCATACGCCGCTTTGGCACTCTCTAAAGCATTTTTTAAATCACTCGGGTCGATAACAAATAACGTATCCCCTTTGTTGACGAATGAACCTTCAGTATACGAACGTTTTTGGAGATATCCATTGACACGTGCAAAAACTTGAACCGTATTAAAAGCTTGCGTTTGTCCGGTTGCTTGTAAAACAGCGGGAAAATTACCTGTTTTGACTTCGGTCGTTGTTACAGGTACCGGCCCTTCGGGCGGTTTTTCCATACCGGCAGCTTTTGGGCGTTCGCATCCGCTCATCGCGATGATAAGTGCACTTGATAAGGTAATAGTTGTGAGACGATTCATTCAGATTCCTTTGAGGTGTAATTAAGTGTGAAACACATTTGTTTTAAAACGCGCATGGTAATGGCGAGTTCGTTTGGATCGATTCCTTGATGCATGTAGTGAGATGCTTCCTCTAAAACTTTCATGGTCGGTTTCTCCAGTGCGATTCCTTGCGCCGTTAACGTGACATGATTGCATCGCTTATCTTGACATGCTGTCGCTCTTTCTATAAGAGAGCGTTTTTCCAAACCTGCGATAAGTCGGGTTACGGATGTTTTGTCTTTGCCGACGAAATCGGCAATGTTTTGTTGTGTAGAGGTTCCCTCTTTCCACAAAACAACCATCACTTTAAACTGCTCAATCGTCATATCGATTCCATTAAGGGCAAGTTGACGAGTGAGGTAGTTACGTGCGGCCATCGCAGAATGGTTTGTTACGCACCCTAGCGACTCTTCAATCGGGCATTCACATCGATTCATAAAAACTCCCAAATAGTTGACTATGCAACTAATTGGACGAATTGTATTTTATTTCTCACTCTAAAGTCAAGGTGTATATGTTAATAATGTTAATAGTTAAGTCGAGGGTTAAAATCATATTTGAAGAGAGATACAAAAAAATTCTATTCGCTTTAAAGCAAGCTTAAATATTAGTTAGCTATAATTCGCAACTTTTTGTAGACTTATAGGTAAGGAACGCTAATGTACGCAATCATTAAAAATGGTGGTAAACAGTACAAAGTTCAAGAGGGTGATATCCTTTTGTTCGATAAAATGGGCTTAGACCCTAAAACTGCCATCGAAATCAAAGAAGTTCTTGCTGTGAATAACGGTGAGCTTCGCACAGGTACTCCATTTGTAGAGGGTGCTGTTGTTAAGGCTGAAGTAATCAACGAAGGTCGCGACCGTAAAGTTGTAATTTTCAAAAAACGTCGTCGTAAAGACAGTAAAGTAAAACGTGGTTTCCGTAGAGATCACACTCGCGTTCGTATCACTGCGATCAGCGCGTAATTAAAAGCAGGAGGACAGCATGGCACATAAAAAGGGTCAGGGTAGTACCCAAAATAACCGCGACTCAGCGGGACGTAGATTAGGTGTTAAAAAATACGGCGGTGAATTCGTACGTGCGGGTAATATCATTATTCGTCAACGCGGAACAAAAGTTCACCCAGGTAAAAATATCGGTATGGGTAAAGATCACACTTTGTATGCATTGGTTGACGGTGTTGTTGCTTTCGAGCGCAAAGACAAAAAACGCAAACAAGTTTCTGTAGTACCTGCCGCATAACTCATCCCCATCGAGCAATTCTTTGCTCGATTCATTCACTATTTCCAAGAATTATTTTTTAATCGTGTATTTTCAATTCGTAAAATGTAGGTTTGAGTAAATAAGCTTCACTAGTATGTAGCCAAAAGGATTATAATGTTTACTGATAGTGTTGAACTAACCCTCTCTTCTGGTAAAGGGGGAGCGGGATGTGTCGCTTTTAGACGTGAGAAATATGTTCTCCAAGGTGGTCCAAACGGCGGAGATGGCGGTAAAGGTGGAGATGTCTATTTTAAAGTAGACAACAATACCCATACACTTGCCCATTTTCAGGGGAATAAAAACCTAAAAGCCGGTAAAGGTCAACCGGGTGCGGGATCGAATATGGCAGGCAAACAAGGGGAAAAACTTGTGGTTGTCGTCCCTCCCGGAACTCAAGTAGTGGACGTAGAGACAGGGGAAATTTTACTTGATTTGCTCGAAGATGGCAAAGAGGTATTGTTCCTCACAGGCGGTCGCGGTGGTCTAGGAAATGTCCATTTTAAATCTTCTACGAATCAAAAACCGATGTACGCACAACCGGGTGAGCCTGAAACGGTTAAAATCGTTAAACTCGATTTGAAGTTGATAGCGGATGTTGGATTAGTTGGATTCCCGAACGTGGGTAAATCGACACTCATTTCGACCGTCTCAAACGCTCGTCCTGAAGTGGCAAACTATGAATTTACGACATTGACACCAAAACTTGGTCAAATCAATATCGATTATGATTCGTATATTATGGCGGATATTCCGGGAATTATCGGCGGTGCATCGGAAGGTCGTGGGCTAGGATTAAAATTCTTACGCCATATTGAGCGTACCAAAACACTTCTCTTTATGATTGATTTGGCATCGTACCATGAGCTTGAGTACCAGTATGAAACATTAAAAAAAGAGTTAGAAGCTTTTTCTCCATTATTGGCAGAACGCAATTATGCGATTGCTTTAACCCGTTTGGATGCGATGAGTCCTGAAGAAGCGGTGGAAAAAACCAATCAATTTTTGCAAATGATGGGATTAAATGCTACAGTAAAAAGTCGCTTTGGTTTTTCGAATGAGTATCCTGTTTACGAGCAAGAGAGTTTTGATGCAGGGTTTTACGATAAAAAACTTCCCGCTTTCATCGTCCCTATCTCTTCAGCGATTAATATGAATATCAAACCATTAACGTATGCACTTTATCAAATGGTCGTCACGGAGCGTAAATGAAGCGGTTGGTCGTTAAAGTCGGAAGTGCGGTTTTAAGTGAGCAAAACCGTATCGCAAAAGATCGTATGCAAGCGTTGGTCGATTTTATTGCTGAGCTTAAAACTCGCTATGAGGTGATACTTGTTTCATCGGGGGCAGTAGCAGCAGGATATACTGAACTCAAACTCGATAAAAAAATTTTGGCAAATAAGCAAGCCCTTGCATCCATCGGACAGCCGATACTCATGAACAAATACCGTAAGATGTTTGAACACCACCATCTTATCCCCTCTCAAATTCTTGTAACGGCTGCTAATTTTAACACCGTTGAAGAGTCTCAAAAAGTAAAAGATACGATTGAAACTCTTTTAGCTCATAATGTTATTCCTATTATCAACGAAAACGATGCAACGGCAACGGAAGAGTTAGTACTAGGAGACAATGACCAGCTCTCAGCGTATGCGGCGCACCATTTCGGTGCTGATTTATTGGTGATACTCTCCGATATTGATGCCTATTATGATAAAGATCCCCGTGCACACAGCGATGCGAAAGTACGACTACGTATTGAAGAGATTACCCATGAAGAATTGGTAATGGAGGTCACCCCTAATCATAATTTTGCAACAGGGGGAATCGTTACAAAACTCAAAGCGGCTGACTTTTTACTCAAACGGGGCGGTACGATGTTGCTTGCCAGTGGATTTGATTTGAGCGATGCCCGTTCATTTCTCCTAAGCGACACCCATGTCGGTGGTAGCTATTTTAAGGCAAGTGAGTTTTGATGATTCGTGTTTTGTTTATGGGGACACCTGAGTATGCAACGGAAATTTTTAAAGCTCTTGTTGAATCAAACGATATCGAGGTTGTGGGTGTTTATACTCAGCCCGATAAACCGGTAGGACGACATAATCTCCTCACCCCTCCGAGCGTCAAAGTAGCGGCATTAGAGAAATATATCCCTATTTATCAGCCATCACGTCTGCGAGATGTCGAGGTGATTGAGCAGGTCAAATCGATAGAGTGTGATTTAATCGTTGTAGCGGCGTATGGTCAGATACTCCCCAAAGAGATTTTAGAGTACGTCCCTTGTATCAATCTTCACGCATCCATTCTCCCTCAATATCGTGGAGCAAGTCCAATACAGCAAAGCTTGTTAAATAATGATACTCAAAGCGGTGTTACGGCGATGTGGATGGATGAGGGGTTGGATACCGGTGCGATTATTAAAATCGAAACAATAGATATTGACCCCAATGAGATGGTATCGTCACTCTATGAGAGGCTGACTACGCTTGCTTGTGATTTAACACTCGATGTTGTACGCTCATGGGATCGAGCAAGTGCAACACCGCAAGATGAAACAAAAGCATCCCATTGTAAAAAAATCTCTAAAGCGGATGGATGCATAGCATTTGACAATGCTTCGGAAATTTTTAATCGTTACCGTGCTTTTACCCCTTGGCCGGGAATTTATTTGGAATCGGGATTAAAAATCAAAAAAATGGGTCTTGAAGAGAGCCTCAGTACCGGTCATGCAGGTGAAATTATTGAAATCTCAACAGAGAGTATTGTGGTGCAATGTCTAAAAGGTTCATTGCGTATGTATACGTTACAAGCACCTTCAAAAAGCGAAACAGCTTCAACAGCGTATTTGAACGGAAAGCGATTAGTGTGTGGAAATACTTTGGCTTGATGAGGTTGAATCAACCCAAACCTATCTTATAGATGCTCTTAAATCGGGAGTCTTAAAAATACCTATCTGTGTTGGTGCTTCACGGCAATCAAACGGGAAAGGTTCACGTGGCAATAGTTGGATAGGATATGAAGGTAATTTTTTTATTTCCTTTGCCCTCTCCCGTGCTTCTCTCCCCGATGACCTCAAATTGGAATCTTCATCAATCTATTTTGCCTACATCCTCAAAGAGGTACTGAGTAATCTAGGCTCATCGTTATGGCTAAAATGGCCGAATGATTTTTATATCGGGGAGAAAAAAGTGGGGGGGGTTATCACGAATCTTGTCGGTGAAAGCCTTGTTTGCGGGATAGGACTAAATTTACAAAACGGATCTGGAGATTTTGGTGTTATGGATATAGAAATCGATTCGAAAGATTTAAGTAAACTTTATATTACAGAGTTAAAAAAGTTTTACTCATGGAAGCAGACTTTTAGTAAGTATAGAATAGAATTTGAAAGAAGTAAATCTTTTTCCACACACTCCAACAATAGACTTATTGAATTGAAAGAAGCTGTTTTATGTGAAGACGGTTCCCTTGAATGCAATGGGCAAAGGATATTTAGTCTACGATGAGCGAAGTAATTGTAATTGCGAACCAAAAGGGGGGCGTTGGTAAAACAACGACTGCCGTCAACTTAGCTGCCTCTTTGGCAGTTGCAGAGAAACGTGTACTATTGATTGATGCCGATCCTCAAGCTAATGCGACAACCTCGTTAGGATACCATCGTAATAATTATGAATTTAATATCTATCATGTTTTGATCGGGGCAAAAAAACTTCGTGAGATTATTCTAAAAACTGCATTACCAAAACTCTTCATTGCCCCATCAAATATTGGTTTGGTTGGGATTGAAAAAGAGTATTATGATTCTGAAAATGCCAAAGGGCGTGAGCTTATTTTGAAAAAAGCGATTGCACAGGTAAAAGAGGATTATGATTATATTATCATCGATTCCCCTCCTGCTCTTGGGCCGATGACCATTAATGCTCTTTCAGCATCGAATTCGGTGATTATCCCGATTCAATGTGAGTTTTTTGCGTTAGAGGGGTTGGCGCAGTTACTCAATACGGTCAAATTGGTACGTAAAACGATTAATCCAAAATTGACAATCAAAGGATTTTTGCCGACAATGTACAGCGCGCAAAATAACCTTTCCCGTCAAGTATTTGCTGACTTACAGCAACATTTTCAAAGCAAGCTGTTTAAATCGAGTGAAGATGGGTTTATTGTTATTCCTCGTAATGTCAAGTTGGCAGAATCTCCGAGTTTCGGTAAACCGGCAATTTTATACGATGTAAAATCAAGTGGGTCAATAGCGTATCAAGATTTAGCTTACGCTATTATCGCGTAAGGGAAGTTTATGGCTAAAGCATCAGCATTGGGACGTGGTTTAGGGGCATTGCTCAGTGAAATCGAAGAAGCATACGATAATGAACTTCCAAAAAAGGGTGGGGTTGAAGAGGTTTCACTCTCTAAAATTCGTCCCAATCCGTATCAGCCACGTAAACATTTTGACCCAGAATCACTCGCAGAACTCTCAGAATCGATAAAAACTCACGGACTTTTGCAACCGATCGTTGTCAAAGAAGATTTAGACGGTTATATTTTAATCGCTGGTGAGAGACGTCTTCGTGCACATAAACTTGCTAAATTTAAAACTATAAAAGCCATTATTGTATCGGTAAGTGATGAGCAAATGCGTCAACATGCATTGATTGAAAATATTCAACGTGATGAGTTGGGTGTGATTGATTTGGCTCAAGCGTATCAAGAGTTGATTGAGATACACGAGTTGACTCATGAACAGCTCTCTGCTACCGTACATAAAAGTCGCGCACAAATCACGAATACTTTAAGATTGTTACAGTTGAGTGAGAAAGGGCGTAAAGCACTTATTGATGGCAAAATGACAGCAGGGCATGCCAAAATTGTTGTTGGATTAGATGAGAAGGAGCAATCACTGATTATTGACTCTATCATCGGACAAAAACTGAGTGTTCGTGATGTCGAACAAATGGTTAAAAAATTTAAGTCTCATGAAACTGCTACTTCGCATATAATAGAAAAATCTATTGAACTTGATTTTAGTGCTTTACAATCGCTTTTAGAGGATATGGGTTTAAAATCATCCAAAAAAGGTTCAAAATTAACCATCAGTTTTGAAAATAATGGTCAAATTGATACATTTCTAACCACTCTTTCTTCATAATTTCTTTCGTTTAACTGTCCCTTCAATTTACTCATTGTATAATCACGTAACTTTTAGGAGGTGGTATGTTAGATATAAGTCCGATGCTGTTAGCCAGCACACTGATTGTCTTTCTTGTCCTTATTGCCGCTCTAAATAGTTTACTTTATAAACCTCTCTTCAGTTATATGGAAAAAAGAGATGCGGATATTAAAAAAGATCTCGAAGAAGTTGGTAACAACGATGCTGAGATTGCTGCATTTCATACTACTGCTGAAAAGATTATTAGTGACGGTAAACTACAAGCGCATGCAATGAGAGAAAAAGCTGTTGCTGAAGCTAAAGCTTTAGCTGCAAGCAAAATGGAAGCAAAACGTGCTGAGCTAGCATTAGAATATGCTAAGTTCGAAGAGGCAATGTCCGAAGAGCGTTCACGACTAAGTGGGGTACTCGCTCTCGAGATACCTAATTTTGAAGCGGCAGTTTCTGCCAAGCTTAATCAGATATAAGGAGAAAAGATGGGTAAATTAGTAATTGCATTATTAGCACTTAGTCCTTTTCTTTTTGGATCTGAAGCTGCAGAAGCTTCAACAGATATCGTTCAACGAACCGTCAACTTCCTTGTATTTGCAGGTATTTTGGTTTATCTTTTGGCAGAGCCTATCAAAAGCTATTTCGGCGGTAGAAGTTCAGGGATTGCTAACGAGCTTGAAAAAGTTCAAGAGCGTCTAGCTGAATCAAAACGTTTGAAAGAGTCTGCGGAACATAAAATCGAAGAAGCGACACAATTCGTTAATGAGCTCATGGAAACAACAAAAAAAGAGTGCAAAATCTTAAGTGACAAAATTGCTTCACAATGTGAACAAGACCTTGATGTTATGCATAAGCAAAGTAACGGATTGATGGAACTTGAAAAACGTCAAATGGTTCGCAGTGTTGTAAGTGAAGTGATGGATCAAGTTATGAGTGCAAGCGATGCGAGCATGAATAGCGATGCTATGACCGATATTTTGAAAAAGAAGGTGGCGTAAATGAAGCATGAAATGATTGCTAAACGTTATGTTCAATCTTTGGTTGGAGTATTGGACTCAACATCATTAGACAATACATCCGAACTTTTCACTCTTTTAGCGACAGCCTTTAGTGATGATAAATTTATTCAAATTATGAACAGTAATGATATTGCTACATCTGCAAAAACTGCATTAATCCTTGGGATGGTTGCAAATGCACAAAGTAGTGATATTAATAATTTGATTAAACTTTTGGGAGAAAATGGTCGTTTGCCATTGATTCCGGCTATTGCAAAAGAGTTGAAACGTCAAATTTCGGATATCAAACGTGTCTATTCCGGAACAATTTACAGTTCTTCTACTATGGATCAAAGCTCTATCGATGGTATTGCTCGTGATTTAGGGAACAAAATGGGAGCCACCATCTCATTAGCGTTCGCTCCTAGTGCAACAAACGGTGTCCGTATTGTTGTTGATGGACTCAATGTTGAAATTGACTTCTCAAAAAGTCGCCTTAACGCTCAAATTACTGAGCACATTTTAAAAGCAATTTAACCCTCGCGAAAGGAGAAACTAGTGGTAGCAAAAGTACAAGCAGATGAAATCAGTTCAATCATTAAAGAGAGAATTGGAAATTTCGAACTTAACGTAGATATTAATGAAACTGGTAAAATCGTCTCATATGGAGATGGAATTGCCCAAGTATACGGTCTTAATAACATTATGGCCGGAGAAATGGTTGAATTCGAAGACGGGACTCAAGGTTTAGTCATGAATCTTGAGGAGAGCAGTGTCGGTATCGTTGTTCTTGGACGTGCAAAAGCACTTCGCGAAGGTATGAGCGTTAAACGTCTTGGACGTTTATTGAAAGTTCCTGTCGGGGAAGCATTGCTAGGTCGTGTTGTTAATGCACTTGGAGAACCGATTGATGGAAAAGGTCCGATTGAAACGACTGAAAGCCGTTTTATCGAAGAAAAAGCACCTGGTATTATGTCTCGTAAATCGGTTCATGAACCAATGGCAACCGGTATCAAATCTATTGATGCCCTTGTTCCAATCGGTCGTGGTCAACGCGAACTTATCATCGGTGACCGTCAAACAGGTAAAACAACCGTTGCTCTTGATGCGATTATGAACCAAAAAGGTAACGGCGTAGTATGTATCTATGTTGCTATCGGTCAAAAAGAATCAACTGTTGCTAACGTTATCCGTCGTCTTGAAGAAGCGGGAGCTATGGAGTACACTATCGTTGTCTCTTCATCAGCTTCTGAAGCGGCAGCTCTCCAATTCCTTGCACCGTATACCGGTGTAACGATGGGTGAGTACTTCCGTGATTCTGCACGTCATGGGTTGATCGTTTATGATGATCTCTCTAAACATGCGGTTGCGTATCGTGAAATGTCTTTGATCCTCCGCCGCCCTCCGGGTCGTGAAGCGTATCCAGGGGATGTATTCTATATCCACTCACGTTTGTTAGAGCGTGCAGCAAAATTGAATGACGAATTGGGTGCAGGTTCTTTGACCGCTCTTCCAATTATCGAAACTCAAGCGGGTGACGTTGCGGCGTATATCCCAACTAACGTTATTTCGATTACTGATGGTCAAATTTTCTTGGAAACTGATTTGTTCAATGCAGGTATCCGTCCGGCAATCAACGTTGGTCTTTCTGTATCACGTGTCGGTGGTGCTGCTCAAATCAAAGCAACGAAACAAGTGGCTGGGACATTACGTCTTGATTTGGCACAATACCGTGAGCTTCAAGCGTTTGCACAATTCGCTTCTGATTTGGATGAAGTGAGCCGTAAACAACTTGAGCGTGGTCAACGTATGGTGGAAGTATTGAAACAACCTCCATACTCTCCACTCGGTGCAGATAAACAATCATTGATTATCTTCGCAGGTAATGAAGGGTATCTTGATGATCTTCCGGCATCTGCTGTTGTGAAATTTGAAGCTGAACTTTATCCATTTGTTGAAGCATCGTATCCACAAATTTTTGAGAATATTAAAACTACTTCTCAAATTAACGATGAAACTAAAGGAATGATGAAAAAAGCGATCGAAGAGTTTAAAACTACTTTCGTTGCTAACTAAGGATTTCTATGGCTAACTTGAAAGAGATTCAACGACAGATTAAGAGCGTTTCAAATACGCAAAAAACTACACGTGCAATGAAATTGGTCTCTACGGCCAAGCTTCGACGTGCAGAAGAACTTGCAAAACGTTCACGTCTGTTTGCTCAAAAAACAAATCAAGTTATCGCTGAAATCGCAGGTCGTATCCAATGTAATAAAGTAGGTGGTATTGATAACCGATGCTTTATGAAAAATGATGCGCCTAAAATGATCGACATTATTTTTGTAACAGCTGACAAAGGTCTTTGCGGTGGTTTTAACATGCAAACGATTAAAGCGGTAAAACGCTTAATGGCTGAATATAAAAATAAAAACGTAGAGATTCGTGTTCGTGGTATCGGTAAAAAAGGGGTTGAGTTTTTTACATTTAATCAAGTTGAATTACTTGATGCGGTAAAAAATCTTAGTTCTGCACCCGATATGCAACGTTCAAGCGAATTTATGACACGATCGATTAAAGATTTCAATGATGGTGTTGTTGATGCGGTATATCTTGTCTATAACGGATATAAAAACGTTATTACTCAAGAGTTACATGTAAATCGCATTTTGCCGGTTTCTATCGATGAATTTGATTGTGAAAAAGTTCAAAACAGTGTTCTTGAACTCGAAGCACATGATGAAGAGAAAATGCTCGATTCATTGGTGACTAAATACGCTGAATACAATATGTATTATGCGTTGATTGACTCTGTTGCGGCTGAGCATAGTGCTCGTATGCAAGCAATGGATGCAGCAACAAACAATGCAAAACAAATGGTTAAATCGTTAACCGTCAAGTTTAATAAAGCTCGACAAGAGGCGATTACGACAGAACTTATCGAGATAATCAGCGGCGTCGAGTCGATGAAATAATTATGGAGGATAGAATGATTGGTAAAATTGCTCAAGTAATTGGTCCGGTTGTTGACGTTGATTTTGAAGGTTACCTTCCAGCAATCAATGAAGCAATCGAAGTTAGTGTTAGTGTTGAGGGAAAAACAACACGTTTAGTGTTGGAAGTTGCAGCACACCTTGGAAATGGTCGTGTACGTACGATCGCTATGGATATGTCAGAAGGTTTGGTTCGCGGTATGGCGGCAACGTCAACTGGTAACCCAATCAAAGTTCCGGTTGGTGAAAAAGTTCTTGGTCGTATTTTCAACGTTATCGGTGAAACTATCGATGGCGGAGATCAAATCACTGATTGTGATACATGGTCAATCCACCGTGATCCTCCTGCACTTATTGATCAAAGTACTAAAACAGAAATGTTTGAAACAGGGATTAAAGTTGTTGACCTTTTAGCTCCATACGCTAAAGGTGGTAAAGTTGGTCTTTTCGGTGGAGCGGGTGTTGGTAAAACCGTTATTATCATGGAATTGATTCACAACGTTGCACATGGGCATGACGGTCTTTCTGTTTTCGCCGGTGTCGGTGAGCGTACTCGTGAGGGGAATGACCTTTATCACGAGATGAAAGAATCGAGCGTTTTGGACAAAGTAGCACTGTGCTATGGTCAAATGTCAGAGCCACCGGGAGCACGTAACCGTATCGCATTGACGGGTCTTACAATGGCGGAATATTTCCGTGATGAGAAAGGACTTGATGTATTGATGTTTATCGATAACATCTTCCGTTTTGCACAATCAGGTTCTGAGATGTCAGCACTTCTTGGACGTATCCCATCAGCTGTTGGTTACCAACCGACATTGGCTCGTGAAATGGGTGCTCTTCAAGACCGTATTACATCAACCAAAAAAGGTTCAATCACTTCTGTTCAAGCGGTATACGTACCTGCGGATGACTTGACTGACCCTGCTCCTGCATCGGTTTTTGCTCACTTGGATGCAACAACGGTTCTTAACCGTAAAATTGCTGAAAAAGGGATCTACCCTGCGGTTGATCCATTGGATTCAACATCACGTTTGCTTGATCCACAAATCATCGGTGAAGAGCATTACAATGTAGCACGTGGTGTTCAAAAAACTCTTCAAAAATACAAAGATTTGCAAGATATCATTGCAATTTTGGGTATGGATGAACTTTCTGAAGAAGATAAATCGGTTGTTGAGCGTGCTCGTAAAATCGAAAAATTCCTTTCACAACCGTTCTTCGTTGCGGAAGTATTTACAGGTTCTCCAGGAAAATATGTCTCTCTTGAAAACACCATCAAAGGGTTTAAAGGTATCTTGAGCGGTGAGTATGATCATTTACCAGAAGGTGCATTCTACATGGTTGGTGATATGAACGAAGCGATGGAAAAAGCTGAAAAAATGAAAAGCAAATAATTGCTTTTTAAAGGATTGAAATGCATACTCTAGTTTTAGAAGTGCTAACTCCAAACGGCTCAATTTTTAACGGTCCTGTTACCAGTGTAACAGTTCCGGGAGAAGAGGGTGAGTTCGGTGTTCTTTCTCAGCACGTAGCATTGACAACACTTCTTAAAGCAGGTGTTATTGATATTATCAAAGAGAATGGTAAAAAAGAGTCCATAGTTGTCAACTGGGGCGTCGTTCAAGTTGCTAACAATACGGTTACCGTATTGGTCGATGGAGCCGTTGCTATTCGTGGTGATAGTGAAAGCGACATTGCGAAAGCTCTTGATGAAGCTAAAGCCCTTATCAGCAGTGTTGCAGATTCTCATGCGATGATCGCTTCTGTTTCTGCTCGCGTTGAATCAGCGGCACATAGCCATCTTCACTAACGCTCATGTTTGAGCTTCTTTCTGACTTTGTTGCTAAAAGCCATCCGGTTACGCTGGGTGTCTTATTAGTACTTTCCTGTTATTTTATCCTTATTAATTGGGTTTTTTTCTATAGATGGCTCTCTTTAAATCAATGGATTAGTGTCGAAAGTGAAACATTGGAAACGCTTTTGATGGGTTCTAACCGTTTGAACGAGCGTTCTTATCTTAGCCATTTTGTAAAATCAGGAAATACTATCACAAAATCATTATTTGATTTAGCACAATATGCATCCACTAAAGAGGCAACAAAAGGGTTGACTGTTCTTTCGGTTGTGGCTTCTACTACCCCTTTTATTGGCTTGTTTGGAACGGTTATCTCTATTCTTGATACTTTTGATCATATTGGACAATCGAGTGGTACTATGAGTATTATTGCTACAGGTGTATCTGATGCTCTGGTCGCAACTGCTTCGGGTATTTTTGTCGCTATTTTTGCCTATACTTATCATCAAATTTTGAAACGACAATCATTCGAATTAGTTGGACTGATACGGATGCAAAGCGATTCACTATTGTCTAAAGAGCAATAAATATGTTTGATTGGGATGAAAAACCTGAACTTAACATTACACCTCTTGTGGATGTAATGTTAGTTCTTTTGGCAGTTTTAATGGTAATCTCTCCTAATATTGTTTACGAAGAGTTAATTAATCTCCCTAAGGGTTCAGCACAAACCGAAGTAAAAGAGAAAAAAGAGATTGAAATTGTTATTACCGATTCCAAACGTATAACGGTAAATAAAAAGCCGTTTGAGTTTGCTACCTTCAGTGATAATTTTGCCCTCTTTTCTAATCAATTTTCTAAAGAAAGTGTTGTTCGTATAAGTGCAGATCACCGCTTAGAATATGGAGATGTTATGGGAGTAATGAGTGGTGTTAAACATGCAGGATTAACCAATATATCATTAGCAACCAGTAACTAAACACGCCTATGCCCATAGAAAATAATAAACTTTTTTTCCTTAGTGGAGTTCTTTCATTCCTACTATTTGCTTTGATTGTAATAATTGTTGCATGGCAAGTAAATAACACTACTGCACTTCCTACATTTGCTATGGTTCAAAGCGATGTTATCTCTGTTTCGTTAGAGATGTCAGAAAAAAAAGTTTCTGAGCCGATTTTAAATGACAATAGCGAACCCTCAGTGGATCCTATTGAGCCTCCGCAACCTAAGCAAAAAGAGGTCAAAAAGAAATCAACACCTGTTCAGCCAAAAATTAATGATCTTTTTTCATCTGTTAAAACAACAGAAACTTCTCCCAAAAAAGAGTCAGTAGAATTGTCAAAACTTAATGAATTAGAGCAAAAAGTCCTCTCTACTAAACGGGATTCACAACTTTTTGAAAAAGCAAAAAATGTTAATTTAGCTAAGTCGGGTGTAAAAATGCTCACTCCATCGAGTGGACCGTTGGTGAACGAATATTATGCTAAAGTGCAGGGGATAATTTATACAAATTTTCATCCGGCATCGGGGACAGAAGGTTTTAGCGCAAGAGTTAGAATTACGTTGAATTCTAATGGATCATTGTCTGGATATCGAGTGATTAGTTATTCGGGTAATACACTATTTAACGCAGAAGTTGATTGGTTGAAAGAGAGGTTGAAACAAGTATCTTTACCCTCCCATCCACAAGGTGAAACGGCAGTTTTTGAAATTATTTTGACAGCTAAGGATTAGAATGCGTTATTGGATTATATTAGTTATTTGGAGTGTAACACTTTTTGGGGTAGATACGACTCTTGAAGTGACTAAAAATGTTGGAACGCTGGCAAAGCTTGTCATAGAAGATGGAAGTCTTGGTGGAATAGATTCTGATCAAAAGTTTCATAAAATGTTGAGTGCAGATATGAAAGTCGTTTCTCTTTTTGATGTGGATGATTCATATGCATTGCAATCGTATGAAAAATTTGAACCTGCAACCTCTCATAAAAATGCAGCTTTTGTCCTCCGTTATCGTTTATCTGATGATGGAAGTGGAGGATATAAAAGTGATGTTAAGTTGCTTCAAAACGGTTTAGAACTTTTTTCAAAAACGTACTACCTTAAACAACGTGAGATGGTTGTTTTTCTATCGCACTCTATTGCTTATGATATAAATGCAAAAATGGGGGGGACACCATTAGAGTGGATGAAACGAAAAGTGTTATTAGTTCGTCTCAGTGGTGCTAAACGTTCCGAAATTGTGGCGGCAGATTATACCCTTTCGTATCAAAAAGTAATTTTGAGCGGAGGGATGTATGGTTTTGCAAAATGGGCAAACCGTGAGCAAACCGATTTTTATTATACTTCTTTAGGTGATTTTAAACCGACTATTTATAAAGCTAATTTAGCAACAGCTCAAAAGCAGCCTATCATCTCATCGGATGGGATGGCGGTATGTTCGGATGTCAGTGAAAATGCTCAGCAGTTGTTACTCACTTTAGCCCCTAACGGTCAGCCCGATATTTATTTGTATGATTTGGTTTCTCATACAAAAACAAAGATCACAGATTACTCAGGAATTGATGTGAATGGGCAGTTTATGGGGAATGATACGATCGCTTTTGTCTCAAACCGTTATGGAAATCCAAATATTTTTTCAAAAAAAATAGATGGAAATGCGATTACTCAATTGGTTTTTGGAGGAAAAAATAACTCATCATGTACAACCTACCGCAATTTATTAGCGTATAAAACTCGTGAAGAGAATGGATTTAATCTGTACCTTATGAATTTGAATTCAAATTCACTCCGACGTTTGACGAGTAGCGGAGATAATGATTATCCTCGTTTTTCGTATGACGGAGAGGCATTGTTGCATATTAAACAAGAGGGATCGCAAAGTTTATTGGGGATTATACGATTAGGATTAAATAAAAGCTTTACATTTCCTCTTCATGTAGGGAGAATACAATCAATAGATTGGTGATTAACATTTTTTTGGTATAATTCCAATTATAAAAATCATAAGGAGTTTCATAATGAAACGTATTGCGTATCTGAGCGGGGTTTTGGCATTATTGGTATTTAGCGGATGTTCTACTAAGGAACCAACAATCGATGCAACTGCTAATGGAAGTACTTTAAGTAGTGGTACTAATAGTCAAACACAAACAGCAGCAAATAGTACACCTGCATCAGTCTCTAGTACGGATAAATCAGCTGTAATTGCTCCGGTTACAAATGCAAATGCAACCGATACAAATGTAAATAGCAACGTCAATGGTAATTCAGGTGCTATGGTCGATGGTGCTAAAGGGGTAGCAAGTATCTATTTTGATTATGATAAATTTGATATTCGTAATGATATGCAAGAAGCAATGAAAACAAATGCTGCATTGACAAAAAACAAAACCGTCAAACTTGAAGGTAATTGTGATGAATTTGGTAGTGATGAATACAATTTTGCTCTTGGTCTTAAACGTGCAAACAGTGTAAAAACTGCTCTTGTTAATAGTGGACTAAGCGCTGATTCAATCAGTATGACCAGTTTAGGTGAAGGCAATCCGGCATGTAGTGAAAAAACCCAAGAGTGTTGGGCAAAAAATCGTCGTGTTGATCTTAAACTTCAATAAATGCGATTTTTAGTACTATTCCCTCTTTTTTGCTCCTACCTACTTGCATCAGAGCCATCGGCTTTTGGTGCTGGTGATTTGAATAACCCCAATCCTTATGGCTTAACTCATGAAGAAAAATTGATTCAAGAAAATAAAAAAGAGATTGAGGGAATTGCACACAAAAACAATCTTCAAACTGCTAAAGTAGAATCGGTTAGTGAGCGTCTTGATGGTATGCAAGGTATTATTGAAGGATTATCACAGTCGGTCAATGAACAAAAAATTGCCATTAGTAATCTGAGTACAGTAGTAAGTGATAATAATCAATCAGCTCTTTTGGATGCATTGTCAAAGCAAAATAGCACTAATGAAGCTAATATTGTCCAATTAAAAACAGTATTGGAAGAACTTTCCAGCACAGTAGATGCGATTAACACTTCGTATGTCAGTAAGGAAGAATTTTCTGCATTGATGAAAGAACTTAAGGTTTCTGTTTCAAGTGCACCAAAAAAGCTTGACAACCCTGCGATGGAGAAAGAAGCTAAAAATCTTTTCGATCAAAAAAAATACGATGAAGCACAATCCTATTATGAAATGATGGTACAGAAGAAGTATAAAGTTTCTGATGCAACGTTTTGGATAGGTGAATGTTATTTTGAACGTAAAAAGTACAAAGATGCAATTGGGTACTATAAGCAAAGTGCAGCACAAAATGAAAAGGCATTGTATATGCCGACACTCCTTTTGCATACGGGGATGTCGATGGAAGCAAATGGTGATATAGCGAGTGCAAAAGCATTTTACAACGCAACCGTTTCAAAATTTTCAGGATCGGGTGCTGCAACAACTGCAAAAGAGAAATTGGCTAAGCTAAAATAGCTATTTCTCTCTTTTCAGCCAAAGCAGAGCAAAATGTGCTAAAATCCCAGTGATTAAAAAAACAAGGACAATGATATGGCAATTGAAGCAAATCAGATCGTTTCGATCGAGTATGAAGTACGCGATGGAGCAACAGTAGTAGACAGTAATGTAGGCGGACACCCATTGGTATTTATGTTTGGAAAAGGGCAAATTATCCCTGGCTTAGAAAACGGTATCGCTCACATGAGTATTGGTGAAAAAGGGGATGTTCTTGTAAAAGCTGCTGATGCATATGGCGATTATAATGAAGATGCTCAACAAGAACTTCCACGTGAACAATTTGCAGGGATTGATTTAAATGTTGGTATGACATTATACGGTCAAGGTGAAGATGGTGGAACAGTTCAAGTAACGGTTAAAGATATTAAAGATGATAACGTTATTATCGACTTCAATCACCCACTTGCTGGCAAAGACTTGATGTTTACTGTAACCATTAACAATGTACGTGATGCATCGGTTGAGGAAGCTATGAGCGGTATTCCTGCTGAGAATAAAATGGAAGAATCCGGATGTTGTGGAAGCGGTGGTAATCACGGTTGTGGATGTCACTAATTTTTTAACTGCCTCAAATGCCTCGCATGAGGCATTAAAAACTGCTAATTTGTTAAAAGGTCTATCGGTCAATGCCATGATTATGGGTGAACGAGGGACTGGAAAACTCACTCTCGCGCGCACTATTTTGCCCTCTGCTCCTGTTATAGATGGTCAACATTTTGATGAACTTTTAAATGCATTGGAAAAATACGATACGATTATTATTCACCGATTGGATGATATTGCTAATTTAAAACGTTTTGAAGAGACTTTAAACAGAACCAAAACACGGGTTATTGCCACCGGCGGTTTTCGCTATACATCAGAGCAACTCGAAAATATTTTTAGTATCCGATTTTTAATCCCTCCATTACGAGAACGTCTTGAAGATATAGCACTTTTAAGTGAACTTTTTGTTCAAGAAGCAGCGATAACGTTTGGAAAAATAGAGTTTAAAAATATAGAAAATATTCGTCATGATGTGAGTGAAAATGCTATATCACTACGTCGTCAAATTTATTTACACTGCTTGCTAAGCGGTATAGAAGAAAATAATTTGATGGATGTAATGGAAAATTTTTTATTTTCCAGAATGGGAAGTAATAACGACTATAGAAAGTTTTTACATCTTTTTGAAGTGCCACTTATACGAGCAGGGATTAAAAAATTCAAATCCCAATTACAGTTAGCAGATAGATTAGGGCTTAATCGAAATACATTACGTAAAAAAATCTCAGATCATGCAGAATATAACTTAGAACTTAAGGAATAAAGATGTCAAAAAAAATAGCAATGATTTTTCCGGGGCAAGGATCACAAACCATCGGAATGGGAAAATCATTTTACGAAAACAGTGAGAAAGCACGTTCCATGTTTGAACGTGCAGGAGAACGTATCGGTGTTGATTTTTCAAAGTTATTATTTGAAGAGAATGAACAAATTAATGAAACAGCCTATACTCAACCCGCTATTTTGCTTATTTCTATTATTGCGTATACATTGTTTCAAGAAGCTCGTCCAACTAACGCAACTTTGTTTCTAGGGCATTCTTTAGGTGAGTTGAGTGCTTTGTGTGCAAGCGGTGCTATTGATTATGTGGATGCGGTAGAGCTTGTCCATAAACGCGGCTTGTTAATGCAGCAAGCGTGTGAGGGGATCAGTGCGGGGATGATGGTTATTTTGGGGTTGGATGATGCAAAAGTTGAAGAGATTTGTCTATCTGCTAACACTGAGGGAAAACGAGTTTGGCCGGCGAATTATAATCAAACAGGACAACTTGTCGTAGCGGGGATTAAAGAAGATTTGCAAGCTATGGAGAGTCTCTTTAAAGAAGCAGGTGCAAAACGTGCGATGCTTCTCAATATGTCGATAGCGAGTCATTGTCCTCTCTTAGCCAGTGCAATGGAACCATTGGGTGAAGCGATGGAGAATATGGTGGGAGAGAGTTTTAGTGCCCCTATTGTCTCTAATGCTTCAATGGAGAAATACGCTACCAAAAAAGAAGCGATAGAGTGGCTTAAAGTACAATTGATTCAGCCTGTTAAATACAAACAATCGATTGAATCTATTGCTTCAGAAGTAGAGATGATGATTGAGTTTGGTAACGGTTCGGTTCTCAAAGGATTAAACAAAAAAATTGTTCCTGATATTGAGACCATGAATGTGTCGGATATGGAAACATTGGCAAAGGTTTGTGAAGCACTCTCATGAATGTAGCCCTCATCCAATCATCGCCGAAACTAAGTCGTTCTAACCTCTCTGATGTGATTGCTTTGATTGAGGCTAATGCACATGCTGATGTGGTTGTTTTTCCTGAACTTGCGCTTAGTGGCTATATGCTTCAAGATAAACTTTTTGAAGATGCGTGGAATAGTGATGAATTGGAACCGTTGGCGCAGTTAAGCAATCGGTGTGATATCGCCATTGGGGCAGCTTTATGGGATGGGGGAAGTGTTTATAACAGTGCTCTCTATTTTAGCGGTGGCAAGTTAGTTCACACGCATCATAAAAATCATCTTCCAACCTATGGAATGTTTGAAGAGGGACGCTATTTTGCAGCCGGTGAAGAGATCGTAAGTTTTAAAACAACTTATGGAAATGCCGTTATGGTAGTGTGCGAAGATGTGTGGAGGGGGGAAAGTTTTGCTAAGCTTTCCACCCTCGATGTTGATGTAATCTACGTTATGGCAGCCTCTCCAGCACGTGATTTTGGTGATAATGGTCTTATAATTGAAGCTCAATGGGATGCGTTGTTAAAATCTCTTGCGTTACTTACTAAAGCGTATGTTATTTTTGTCAATCGTGTCGGTTTTGAAGATGGACTAGGTTTTTGGGGAGGAAGTCGTGTTATTACCCCTGCTGGGATTGTAGAACATCAGCTTTCCCTTTTTAAAACAGAAGCAAAGCAAGTTGAGTTAAACCATTCACTCCAAAAACTAGCCCGTTATATTGGAAAAAATACCTAAGGAATCAATAATGAAAATAGCAATTATGGGGGCAATGCGTGAAGAAATCGACCCGATTTTAGCCACTGTCGGAGAATACTCTACCACGGAATATGCCGGAAATATTTTTTACGAGTGTAGCTATGCGGGGCATGAGTGTGTTATCGCCTATTCAAAAATCGGTAAAGTCTTTTCAGCAATTACCGCATCGGTGATGATAGAGCGTTTCGGTGCAACCCATCTCCTTTTTAGCGGTGTTGCAGGAGGTATCTCTAAAGAGCTTAAAATCGGTGATTTGATTATGGCAAGTGAATTGTGCCAGCATGATGTCGATATCGTTGCATTCGGTCATCCGTATGGGTTTATCCCTGAGGGTTCTGTAATGATTGAAACCGATGGCAACCTTCGCTCTCTCGCTTCCGAAGTTGCGGTTGATATGGGGATAGAGCTTTATGAGGGGATTATCGCGACTGGGGATCAGTTTGTAGCTTCCAGTGAACGTAAAGAGTGGATAGCAAAAACGTTTAATGCTGATGCGTTAGAGATGGAAGGTGCGAGTGTGGCGTGCGTATGTCATAACTTCGGTATCCCATTTTTTGTTTTACGGGCGATTAGCGACAGTGCTGATGGCTCAGCCGATATCGATTTCGATACTTTCCTGCAAAGTTCTGCTCAAGTGAGTGCTACATTTATTTTAGAGATGGTAAAACGTCTTGGCGATTAAAATTAGTCGTAAAATCATGCGGCGTATGGGCCAAACCAATGCAGCATTTAATCTCATCGAAGAGGGTGATAAAATCCTCGTCGGATTAAGTGGTGGTAAAGATTCACTCACCATGATTCATGCCCTCAGAGAGCAGCAACGTCGTGCCCCTTTTAAATTTGAACTACTTGCCGTAACGGTAACCTATGGAATGGGAGAAGATTTATCGGCACTCATAGAGCATTGTGCCCAACATGGGATTCCTCACCATGTGCATGAGACCAATACTTACGAGATAGCCGGTGATAAAATACGGGCTAACTCCTCGTTTTGCAGTTTCTTTTCCCGTATGCGTCGTGGAGCACTCTACAGTGCCGCGTTAGAGCATGGGTGCAATAAAGTAGCCTTGGGTCACCATCTCGATGATGCGGCAGAGAGCTTTTTTATGAATCTGATTTATAACGGTCATATGCGCTCACTTGCCCCCAAATACAAAGCGGGCAACGGGTTGATTGTGATTCGTCCGTTGATTCAGTTGCGTGAGCGTCAACTCAGTGCGTGTGCTCTCGATAATGAAATGCCGACTATCGGTGATGAAGCGTGCCCATCGATGCGTTTCGATGTCAAAATGCCCCATGCTCGTGCCAGTATGAAAACAATGCTCTTTGAGATGGAGCAAAAATATCCCGATATCTTTGTCTCTATTAACTCTGCATTCGGTCATATCAGTGACGATGCGTTTTTTGATCCTACGAGATTTTCGTTATAAATTCAACTACTTTATAATCAGCTCTGCTGAGTGATAGGGTGGTTATCTCTTCCAAACTAAACCAATCAAAAAATTCATCTTCAAACGGGTCACTACTGAGATATACCTTTGCGTCGAGTGTAAAGTGGCTGTAGTGTTGTGTAATTGAACCTAAAAAATCTCCTGTAACATTTTCCGATGTCTCATAAAAACCCCAAAGCCCTGATAAAAAACGGTTTGTTCGTTGTGTTAGGGCATATTGTTTATCTCGTTGATAGATGATAATCGAGCGATACCGTATGGGTTTTGTTTGTTTGGTTTTAGGTTCAGGATAGAGGAGGGGGGTTGATTTCCCCTGGCAACTATTTTCCAAAGGGCAATTGTCGCATAACGGTTGTTTGTGAGTGCATACTAAACTCCCTAAATCCATCATCGCTTGATTGTATTCAAAAGGATGAGTACTATCAAAGAGCTGATAAGCATATTCCCACAGTTTTTTTTCATTCCGTTCTGAGAGGGCAAAATAGCGGTGCAGTATCCGTTTGACATTGGCATCGAGAATCGGTAACGGTTCGCGGTAAGCAAAAGCAGCTATTGCATGAGCAGTAGAGCGTCCGATACCACTAAGTTGCATCAAATCATGCGCGGTTGTTGGGAGTTTTCCATTGCATTGACGTGCGGCATTGTGGAGATTGCGTGCACGGGTGTAGTAGCCAAGTCCTTCCCAAGCTTTTAAAATATCATCGATATCGGATTGGGCAACATCTTTATAAGTAGGGAATTTTTCCAAAAATTGGAAATAATATCGTTCTAGCACTGTTTTTACTTGCGTTTGTTGGAGCATTATTTCACTCAAATAAATATGGTAAGGATTATCAGTTGTCCGCCATGGCAAATCGTGACGACCGTTTTGGTGATACCAAATCAAAAGAGATTGATGCGCTTCTTCATACATAACGAAATTGTATCCTAATACGCAATATACAGATAGCATATTCAGAAGAGCTAATGTATAATATCCGATTAACTTTCATAAAGTGAGCACCCTGATTGATGTCTAAACCTATAGTAAAGTTTATTTTGGCATTCCTAGTCGTTTCAAGCAGTTATCTTATGGCACATGATTTGCCTAATAAATGCAGTAGAGATTTAAATCCAAACGAGTTTACCATTCTAAGCTATCATGAAATTGCCGATAAAACGCAAACTCTCGATTCAACTTATGCAGTAAATCCAGTTCATTTTGAAGAACAGATGCGTTGGTTAATAGAGAATGGATATCATTTTATTAATGTTGATGATATTCTAAATTATAGAAAACACGGTAAAGCATTACCATCAAAAGCAGTTCTAATTAGTTTTGATGATGGGTATCATTCTGTGTATGTTAATGCGTATCCAATACTCAAAAAATATAAAATTCCTAGTGTCATTGCATTGGTTGGCAGTTGGTTACAAAAAGAAGATAAAGTGGATTTTAGCGGGAATATTATTCCGCGCAGTGAGTTTTTGAGCCAAAAAGAGATTAAAGAGATGGTAGCCAGTGGCTTAGTAGAGGTTGCTAGCCATTCATACGCAACGCATAAAGGGATAATGGGCAATCCTCAAGGTAATATGGAACCGGCAATACGAACCCGTCAATGGTTAAGTGATAAACAAGTGTACGAAGATGAAAAAACGTATGAAAAACGGATATACAACGATTTAGCAGAAAATAATAAGTTTTTAAAGAATTATACCGGAGAAAAGCCCCGTGTTATGGTTTGGCCGTATGGACATTATAACAAAGAGGTGCGACGCATTGCGGAGCGCTTAGGGATGAGTGTTGGATTAACTTTGGATGATGGAAGTAATACTGCGATTACACCGTTGTGGGGATTACGTCGTATCTTGGTTGAGGGTAAAATGACTCTTAAGGATTTAGAGGTAAATATGTTGGTTCGAAATGCCAATTATACCGATGATGCCAGAACGACCAAAGCGGCTCATATAGATTTGGATTATATTTATGATCCCAATCCGATTCAACAAGAGAAAAATTTGGGTGATTTGCTTGAACGGATAAAAAGATTGGGTGTTAACACGATTTATTTGCAAGCGTTTGCCGATCCTGATGCTAACGGTGCGGCAGATTATGTCTATTTTCCGAATCGAAATATACCTATGCGCGCTGATTTGTTTAATCGCGTTTCTTGGCAAATTGGAACCCGTACACAAGTGAAGCGTATTTATGCGTGGATGCCGATGATTGCATGGCAGTTGCCTCAAAAGAATTCGGCGGTCAAAGATACTGTTGTGACAATGCAAGTCGATCCGACTCATCTAAATATGGGATATCCGAGATTGTCTCCATTTTCGCCAAAAGCACGAAAAGTGATTAAAGAGATTTATGAAGATTTAGCTAAATCCTCTTATATTGACGGGATATTATTTCATGATGATGTCACACTGTCTGATTTTGAAGATGATAGTGACGCTGCCCACGCCCAATATAAAAAATGGGGATTATCGCAAACTGTTACAGCCATTCGAAATAACAAAAAACAGTTTCAAAAATGGACAAAACTCAAAACAGATTATTTGGACGCTTTTGCAATGGAACTCGCTCAGATTGTTAGAGACGAACAGCCTGGGTTAAAAACTGCACGAAATCTATATGCACAAGTTGCACTTAATAAAGATGCACAAGAGTGGTATGCTCAAAGCTTACGTGAATCTATTAAGCATTACGATTACACCGCTATTATGGCAATGCCGTATATGGAACAAGCGAGTGATCCTAAAGAGTTTTATGAAAAAATAGTTCACAATATTAAGCAAGAAGAGTGTGGGATGGAGCGTACGGTAATGGAATTACAAACGGTCGATTGGAGAAAGGATAGTGAGCCTATCTCTTCTGATGAATTGAGCAAAACAATAGAGCATTTATACGATTTAGGTGTCCATCATATCGCGTATTATCCTGATAATTTGTATAAAAACAATCCTGATGCCGATAGAATAAAAGAAGATTTTGCTAATAAACCGATGCGTATGCATCCGTTAATACCGAATAAGTAAGCAAGGATCGTAATGACTCTTACAATTTTTTTACATTTATTATGGCATACCGTTTTAGGGTTTGTATTTTATTATCCACTGTTTATGTCAAGTTTATGGATTGTAGGGGCAATCTTTTTTTATTTTAAAAATGAAAAACCTTTGCTCAAATACACAATACCTCCACTAAGAGATGATGAAAGTTGGCCGGGGGTAAGTATTTTGATCCCGTGTTACAATGAAGGAGAAAACGCAGTTGAAACAATTACTTATGCCCTTAATGTAAAATATCCTGAATTTGAAGTTATTGCGATTAATGATGGTAGTAAAGATAATACTTTAGAGATATTGTTAGAGTTGGCAAAAACTAATCCGAAATTGAAAGTGGTCAATTTAGCCGCCAATCAGGGGAAAGCGTTAGGACTTCAAGCAGGTGCACTGGTAGCGAAATATGAGTATTTAATAGGTATTGATGGCGATGCTTTGATAGATGAGTATTGTCTGTATTGGATGGTGAAACATTTTATCCGCTATCCTGAAGTTGCCGCCGTTACGGGAAATCCACGAATACGGAACCGTACTACATTATTAGGGAAGATTCAGGTAGGGGAATTCTCTTCAATCGTCGGTATGATTAAACGTGCACAGCGTAGTTTTGGACGAATTTTTACCGTATCAGGAGTTATTACCGGTTTTAGAAAAGCAGCAGTTCACGAGGTGGGGTATTGGAGCCCCGATATGTTGACCGAAGATATCGATATTACGTGGAAGCTTCAAAGCAATGGTTGGGATGTTCGCTTTGAACCGCGTGCGCTTGTATGGATTTTGATGCCGGAGACATTGAGCGGATTATGGAAACAGCGATTGCGTTGGGCTATGGGTGGTGCTCAAGTAATGTTAAAAAACTTCAAAGTTTTGTTTATGCCAAGACAAACACATCTTTGGGGGCTGATGGTTGAACTCATGCTGAGTACATTATGGGCGTATAGTATGGTATTTATATTTGCCGTTTGGTTTTTAAGTTTATTTTTTTATGTTGGATATTTAATGCCGGATCATTCCCCTATCTTACCGGATCAAACCAGTGTGATTCTCATCGGTGCATGTTTAGTTCAATTTGGTGTGAGTAAATGGTTGGACGGTCATTATGATAAAGGTTTAGGGAAAAATTATTTTTGGATGATTTGGTATCCGTTCGCCTATTGGCTCCTTAATTTATTTACCGCTGTAACCGCTCTTCCAAAAGTACTGTTTGGTAAAAAAGGTCGTGCGAGATGGGTCAGCCCTGATCGTGGTGCACATCAGCAGATTAAAAAGGGCTAAGAGAATGGAAACATTGATTATTAATAAACGCCGAGAACTACCTAAAGCTAAACGGATCATATGGGACATCATTACACTTTTACTTTGGGGCGGATTTATTTATTTATGGAAGCCGGTATTTCATATATTTTATCGTATTATTACATTAGGTGCCCCTGCGGAAGAGTTGGCCGATTGGATCTATGGTGAAATTCATAGTGTTACGTTTGAGCATGCGCTCTATATGCTGATTGGAACACCTATTGTATTGTTTATACTCTCTAGGCTAAATCACCATCAAGCTCCAAGTGAACATTTGATTTATCATTCAAGTGATTATTCTGAGTATTTTAATCTAGACGATACAGAGTTGGAGCAGGGTGTAAATAGCCAATTGGTTACAGTATACCATGATGATCATGGGCATATTATCCATTTGTCGGCTGATATTCAAAAAAATAACGAAGGATAATGAGCACTTTGGTATTACCCGCCCTCATTGGCAGACCCAAAGTCTCATTGGAAAAGTATAACAAATTTTATGTTCAAATAGTGATTAAATTTTAGTCATCTGTTATTTTTTAATATAATTAATAGATTATAGTGTATAAAAGTAATGGAGTAGGATGAAAACTAATGGTAAGTATAGGTGAAATATTCTCTGATTCGATTGAGATAAAAGGGTCAAAATTCATTTCGTTTTTGATACCGATGTCACAGTATGAAGTGCAGATGGAATATTTACGTATGCATCATCCCAAAGCAGTCCATTTTGTCAGTGCATTTCGTTATCTAAATGAGTTTGATCAAATTGTGGAACACGCTGGTGATGATGGTGAACCCAAAGGGACATCAGGAAAACCGACATTGAGTGTGTTGCAAGGACATGAGCTAATCAATGTGGCTATTATTACGGTACGCTATTTTGGCGGGACGAAATTAGGACCCGGAGGATTGGTGAGAGCGTATGCGGAAGCGGCAAATGCAGCATATGCACAAGCACAGCTGTTGCCGTATGAAAAACTTTTTATCCAAAAAATTGAATGTAATTACTCCAATGTATCGATGGTCGAATATGAGTGTACCCAAAAAAATATTCGAATACTCTCTAAGGTATTTGGTGAGATAGGAGCTATTTTTGAGATTGAGGGGACGGAGTATGATTTAAATCAACTTATAGTTGTACTTGGAAGATGTATACGAAGGATTGATGTATGAAGAAAGCTATTATCTATAGAGTTGCACTCTATTCTATTGCGACTATCATCGCATTTGGGATTTATCACCGCTCACAAGTCCCTCTCGAAACCGATCAAGAGTATTGTGATCGAACAGGACGTGTAAAAATTCATGACCGTTTTTTTAAATACGATGTTTATCAAAACAATGAGATGAAACCGATTGCGGATATGTTATCGAAAAATTGTAACGGTGATAATTATTGTGAAATCAATCACGCATATCAATATGTCGTGAAAATTCCTTATAAAGAGAGCAATGTAAGTCGTACTCCCTCCGATGTTATCAACCAAAATGGTGGAGATTGTGACGAAAAATCTTTTTTATTAGCAACACTCTTGCTTGAAATGGATCAACAATCTATTTTTATTACGACAAAAGATCACGCTTATCTCGCAATACATTTAAAAAATGAAGAACAACTAAAAGGTCCACTCTCCTATTTTATGATTCATGACAAACGTTATTATGTTGCAGAAACAGCCACAAACCAAGGTTATATTGGTCAGTATAATAAGATAGAAGAACGAGAAATTGATGGTATTTATGATATTGTTGAAAAAAAGGAGATTCCTTTAGATCAAGTAGAATACCATGTAAACAAAAGTTAATTTAAGAGTACGATATGATTATAATGAAATTGTTACTCTTTACTCCACAATTTCTCATTAAGTTTCAACTCTTCTACCAACCCTATTGTATATCGTAGGGTATTGATATACTCCATGGCTTGTTTATAATCAAGTAATGAGGTAAATACCGCTGGTTCAAACAAATCTTTTCCCGCACCGATACCAACATGAATATGATTATAGACAAACGAAATAAAAAGAGGATAGGAGATTTTTTTTTGAAATTCTACAATACGATTCATCATCGAATGGCTGAGAATATAGCGTGCTTCAATAGGGTCATTGCCGTAAACCACAAACTTTTTTTCAAACTCAGGATCATCCAACTGTATCACTTTGTCGCGTGATATATTTAAAGATTGAAGCCATCCCCCTATGAGGTTTCCAAAAGTTTTTTCAGCAAGATCAGGGAGTAGTACGGTTCTACTTTTAAAATGCTTATTAAATTCAGCGACAAGGAAAAGACCTCGAAAGAGGGTATGCCATTGAGTTCGTCCTTTTGAATCACGAGTTTGATATTCTGCATGGACATCAGAAAATTCGATAGGTACACCATCGATAGATCCTTTGACATAGTCGTTTCCTCTGTAACGATCAATAGAGTGGTTAAACAGTTGTGAACGCTCAAAAAGGGTTTGAGAAATCATCAAATCTGGATTATAAAGAAGATTCGAGTCGATTGCATTGATGAGAGGGGTAATCACTTTTTCTTTAAAATCTTTGGCATAGTTTTGAGTCATTGAGCGGTATATAATGGTTCCTACAGCAATAAAACCGATAGCGATAGCGATTGACATAGGGTGAAGTAGTCCAAAGGTTTTAGTGCACCATATTGCCACTAGTCCAAATAGTGCTAGCCCCATTCCCCCATACAATTTGAGACGGGAAGCAATTTCCTGTCGAGTTTTTTCAAGTTCATCTATCGAGGGATAGAGCTCTTTATAATAGTAGTCAGTGAGTTCAGAAAGGGTTTTCATGAACGATTAAATAAATCATGGACATTGACATTTTGACGCTCTGTAGTTGTAATTTCAAACAGTAATCGTCGTTGCAAATTCATCCACCCGGCAACTATATTGGTCGGGAACATCTCGATGGCGTTATTGAGATCGGTAACCGATTGGTTATAAGCACGGCGAGCCGCTGAAATTTGTTCTTCGATTTCGTTAAGCGTCCGCATTAAGTGCATAACGTTTTCATTGGCTTTAAGATCAGGATAGGCTTCCATCGCGATATTGATCGCACCGAGGGCAGAGGTGAGTTTGGCATCAAGAGCGATTTTTTGATCGTCACTAATCCCAGGTTTCATCGCCTGAGCACGGTATTCAGTCACTTTCTCTAACGTTGATTTTTCATGTTCCATGTACCGTTCCACCGATGCGACAAGGTTAGGGATGAGATCATACCGTTTTTTAAGGACAGTATCGACTCCGGCAAAAATATTATCAACTTGATTTTTTTTGCCGATAAGGGAGTTGTATATTAAAATTGCGATTAACGCAACAACACCGAGAATACTTAAAAAAACAGTCATGTAATTTCCTTTGGAAGTAATTCTCTATTTTAAGCGAAGTTTTCTAAAAAGAGGTTTATAGTTATCGTATTAGGAGGTGCATAATGCAAGTTAGTTCATATACATTTAAATCCCCTTATCCGCAAGCGATTCAGATAGGGCAACCTGATCCTAACAGTACAACAAAAGAGGATCAAGCGCAATCACCATTAGCCATGCAAAATGAGAAAAATAAAAGTTCCGATGCTAAGGTTAATCCAACACTGGATTCAGGGGTTACTATATCATTGAGTGCATTGCAAAGTGGAAATTCTCAGAGTGGTGTATCAGAATTCAAATCATTAGTAAATGTTAATCAAGCACAAAAAGCGTACACTCAACAAAATTAAAAAGTAGTGGTTGATAATATAGAGAGGGAAGATGGCGCAGCGGACGGGACTCGAACCCGCGACCTCCTGCGTGACAGGCAGGCATTCTAACCAACTGAACTACCGCTGCGCCTAAAAATGGTGGGAATTACAGGACTCGAACCTGTGACATCTACCTTGTAAGGGTAGCGCTCTACCAACTGAGCTAAACTCCCAAAATTTGTCTTTTTTCCTTAATACTTTGTCAAACTCTTTTTTTCATTTCGTCATGTACTTGATGTACACTTCCTCATTCAAAAAATTCGTTTTCCGCGTCTAAAGCAAAAAATCTTAAATTTCAAAAAAATCAAATAACAATATGGCGCAGCGGACGGGACTCGAACCCGCGACCTCCTGCGTGACAGGCAGGCATTCTAACCAACTGAACTACCGCTGCGCCTAAAAATGGTGGGAATTACAGGACTCGAACCTGTGACATCTACCTTGTAAGGGTAGCGCTCTACCAACTGAGCTAAACTCCCATGAGTTTAAAATTAAAATAACTTGAACAAGTGGCGACCCCTAAAGGATTTGAACCTCTGTTCCTACCATGAAGTGATAGTGTCCTTGGCCACTAGACGAAAGGGTCACTTAAAACTGTAAACATGGTGTCCCGTGATGGACTCGAACCATCGACCCCTTCATTAAAAGTGAAATGCTCTACCGACTGAGCTAACGGGACCTCTTCAATCATCGAAAATTCGAACGATTGTGAGGGCGAAATTATAGGGGAAAGATGATGTTTTGTCAAGGAGAAATGAGATGATGTTGATAAAAATCTTTTAAGACTCCTGTAAAGGGGGAATTTTACTAGAATTTTTAACTAAAAAATAGCTCTCTATCAATATTGAGTAACATTTTGACTGCCATAAGAACACTTTGTTCTTGGATATAGTTACGATCTCCTTCAAAAGCAAAACGTTCAGTATGGACACTGTTTTGTGAACGTGCGCTAATATAGACGGTTCCGACCGGTTTGGTTTCGCTCCCACCTGTTGGACCTGCGATACCGCTGATAGCGAGAGCAAACGCAGCATAACTGACGTTAAGTGCCCCCTCAGACATTTGGTTAACAACATCGGCACTTACAGCACCATGGGTTTCAAGCGATTCTTCTTCAACCGCAAGCCAGTTGGCTTTGAGGATATTATCATAGGTGATAAGAGAGCCTTCATATACAGAGGAAGCTCCGTTTTGAGAAGTAAAGAAGTAAGCGAGAGAACCTCCGCTGCAACTCTCAGCAAACGAGATTTTTTTCTCATGTTTGGAGAGTTTTTCGATGATATAAGCGGCAATGTTGGATGCGGCTATCACTTTATGGTGAAGTAGACCTTTGGCAGAGGCGATAAATTGTGCCATATTCCCATGTTTACGAGCTGTGATTTTTACCTTTACCCATCCTTCTACTAGTTCTGATAATTCGAGTTTGACATCAAAATTTTGAGCAAGCGGTTCGAGGAGTGCCGATACACTGGAGAGCTCTTCATTAAAGACATGTATCCATCCGCTTTTACTCTCATCATCAATGAGTACTGGAGGGAGTGTTTTCCCCTCATGAGCAAGCAGAACATTGATCTCAGAAGAATGGTGTGTCAAGAGATAACTTCCATTTTCCAAAATACTGGCACGGGAGGGGATAAGCATATTATCTTTTAAGACTTGGTTGTCTGCCGTAACGGTACTGAGCAATTTTCCAATGATAGTAAAGGTACTTTTAGTAGTAATAATTACTAATTTGGATTCGATTTTTAAGAGCTGTTCAAGGTGGAGAAATAATCCTTTATCGGACTCTTCAAAATAGCTTATAGAGTCAATGGCGGAGAGCTTTTCTTTGATGCTTCTCACGACATAACGCTCGAAGGGTTCATTTAAAATTAATCTATTGCCGACAAAAAGTACATCACGTCTCATCTGTTTATCCTTCAAAATTTATGGTTGCACGAAAACGAATTCATCCGTTTTCGTGGCAAGGAGTGAAGTCCTTTGCAATCCCCTAAAGCTACAAAAGCAGTGCTTTTGAGAATTATATTGTGAAGTAGTATAGCATAGCTACTCCTTACGACAGCAAAATTTAAACCCCTAAAAGCTATAATGCAAAACTTTTATATGCACATTATTAAGGGATCCAATGGATTATAAAGATACCCTCTTGTTACCACAAACTGAATTTCCGATGCGCGGGAATTTGATTAACAACGAACCACTTCGCTATGCATCATGGATTGCACAAGATGTCTACAGCCGTATGAAAACCAATCGTCAAGGGGCTCAAACCTTTACGCTTCACGATGGTCCACCGTACGCCAACGGTCATACCCATATCGGTCACGCACTGAACAAAATTCTCAAAGATATTGTGATTAAATACCACTATTTTAACGGTAAATCGGTCCGTTTTACCCCAGGGTGGGATTGTCATGGATTGCCGATCGAGCAACAAGTAGAGAAAAAGCTGGGTGGAAAACAGAAAAAAGAGGCTTTAAGTACCGCTGAAGTGCGTCAACTTTGTCGTGCTCATGCGCAGGAATTTATCGATATTCAACGTGATGAGTTTAAAAAATTGGGAGTTGTTGCCGATTGGGATAATCCCTATTTGACAATGGACTCTAAATTTGAGGCAAATATCTATCGTACCCTTTGCGCAGTAGCGAAAAAAGGGTTGTTGATAGAGCGTTCTAAACCGGTATTTTGGAGCTGGGCGGAGCGTACGGCACTCGCAGAAGCAGAAGTGGAGTACGAAGATAAAGAGGATTATTCTATCTACGTCGCGTTTGAACTCTCTGATGAAGCAAAAATACGTGCAGGAATCGAGGGTAATGCCGCCATCGTGATTTGGACAACAACGCCATGGACATTGCCAGCAAATACCGGTATCTCACTCAATCCTGATGAGGTGTATATCCGAACCAGTGATGGGTATATCGTGGCGCAAAAGCGTTATGAGGCAATGATTGAAGAGGGTGTTTTTAGTGGGACGGTTGTTCAAAAAATCGACGCCAAAAAATTTGAAAATCTCTACGCTATCAATCCGCTCAACGGTCGAGGTTCTCATCTAGTACTTGGTGAGCACGTTTTGATGGAGAATGGGTCAGGGTGTGTTCATACTGCACCGGGGCATGGGGAAGATGACTACCGTATCGGGCTTCGTTATAACCTCGAAGTGGTAATGCCTGTCGATGAGACGGGATGTTATGATAATACGCTAGTGCGTGAAAAACTACTTCCGAATCCAGAAAGCTTTGTAGGGATGCATATTTTTAAGGCGAATGAGCCAATCTTGGAGCTGTTGGGTAACAAAGCACTCAAAGTATCGAAATTTCGCCACTCCTATCCTCACTGTTGGCGTTCACATACTCCATTGATTTATCGTGCAACCAAACAATGGTTTATTAGCGTTGATGGAACACCTGAAGGTGAGAACAAGACATTACGAGAAATTGCACAAGCAGAAGTGGCAAAAACAGTATTTTATCCAGAAACGGGAAAAAATCGTTTAGGCTCGATGGTTGAAAATCGCCCTGATTGGTGTATCTCACGTCAGCGTGATTGGGGAGTCCCTATCGCATTTTTCCGTGTCAAAGAGACGGGCGAGGTAATTTTGGATGAGAAAGTTCTCAACTATATCGCGATGATTTTCGAGATGCACAGCACCGATGCGTGGTACTCGATGAGCATCGAAGAGCTTCTTTACCCCGGTTCAGGATATAAAGCGGACGAACTCGAAAAAGTCTCCGATATTCTCGATGTATGGTTTGATAGCGGTTCAACATGGAATGCGGTGCTCAAATCACGAAATTACGATGCGGGAACTTATCCTGCTGATTTGTATATCGAGGGGTCTGATCAGCATCGCGGATGGTTTCAAAGCTCACTTTTCCTCAGTACGGCAGTAGAACATGTTGCTCCCTATAAAGCACTTTTGACCCACGGATTTACCGTCGATGAGAAGGGTGAGAAGATGTCAAAATCCAAAGGGAACGTTGTCGCTCCCGAATCGGTTTTGAAAGAGTATGGTTCAGAAATTTTACGTCTATGGGTAGCGATGAGCGATTACCAAGGGGATTTGAAAATTTCGGGCAATATCCTCAAACAAACGGCGGAACAGTACCGAAAGCTTCGTAATACTTTTCGTATTATGCTCGCGAATCTCGATGGGCTCGAAGCAATCGTCCCCTACAGTGAAATGGGTGAGATTGATAAGTGGATTGTCTCTAAAGCTAAAGAGGTGTTTGATGAAACCCATCGTCTTTTCGGAGAATACAATTTCGTACACGGGATGAGCGGATTAAACTATTTCATCGTGAATGAACTCAGCGGTGTTTATATCGATATTACCAAAGATCGTATGTATTGTGATGCGGCAGATTCACGCGAACGTAAATCTTCTCAGAGTGCGATGGCAATCATTGCCCGCTCGATGTTAGGCCTTATCGCTCCGATATTGACCTATACGGCGGATGAGATTTTTGAAAACGCGCCATTGGTTATTCGTGGAGACGCAACCGATATTTTTGATATCACTTATACGGCTATCGAATCGGTTGAGAGCAGTTGGGATGATGCAGTGATGAAAGTGATTCGTGAGAAATTTAACGAAATCGTGGATGGGTTGAAAAAAGAAAAAGTAATCAAAAATACCCTTGAACTTGTTATTTCAACCACCTCTGAGCATGCCAAAGCGATGAAAAAAGCCGATATCGAAGAGTATTTAGTTATCTCCAAATGGTGTGCGTGTGAACTCAAAGATATTTTAGGGACGTTTGCGATAGAGGGGGATACATTTAATATCGCTCTCGCATCCAAAGCAAAATGTCCTCGTTGTTGGAAATATCACAGTGTTGATGAAGAGACGTTATGTGAACGTTGTGCGCAGGTTGTAGCCTAATGGTGGATGTAACTCAAGCGGTACCGATGAGTTTTATATTTGAGACAATCGGTGCTATTTTTGTAATCATTGCATTGGGGATTATGATGGTAAAACAAGCAAAAAAGAAAAAGGAATCTCTATGATAACTCTTAAAGAAGCATTGAAGCTCTCAAAAGAAGAGATTGTGCTACTCAAAGAAGAGCTTAAAGCAAAAATTGCGGCATATCCTGAACTCAATGCTTATATTGATGTTCTAAATGTCGGTGAGGGGATACCTATCGCGATTAAAGACAATATCCAAGTAAAGGATTGGTCGGTAACATCAGGTTCGAATATTCTCAAAGGGTATATAGCTCCCTATAATGCGACCGTAATTGAGAAGCTTTTGGACAATGGTCTATCACCGTTTGGGCGAACCAATATGGATGAGTTTGCGATGGGTTCGACTACTGAGAGTAGTTGCTATGGTAAAACACTTAACCCACTCAATCACAATTGTGTTCCTGGGGGAAGTTCAGGAGGATCGGCAGCGGTAATTGCGGCTGGACTAGCGGTTGCAGCTTTGGGGAGTGATACCGGGGGATCGATTCGTCAACCTGCGGCATTTTGTGGAATCGTCGGGATGAAACCTACCTATGGGCGTGTCAGCCGTTACGGTCTGGGTGCGTATGCGAGTTCACTCGATCAAATCGGACCGATGACCCAAAATGTCGAAGATGCGGCGATTCTTTACGACATCATACAAGGGCATGATCTTAAAGATTCTACTAGCTCTGAGCGAAACGATGGCAAAGTGAGTGATAAGCTTGATCCATCGGTTAAACTCACTATCGCTATCGTCCCTGATTATATAAAAGAGGCTCACGAGGATGTTCGTAAGGCGTATGCGAAAACTGTTCAAGCGTTAAAAGATGCTGGGCACACCATCGTCGAGAAATCGTTGATGGACCCAAAATACGATATCTCAGCCTACTACATCACGGCAACGGCAGAAGCAACGACCAATTTGGCACGTTATGACGGTATCCGCTACGGTAACCGTGTTGAGGGAGATAATCTCAAAGAGACCTATTTAAAAACCCGTTCTGCGGGTTTTGGTGCGGAAGTACAACGTCGTATCATGCTCGGAAATTTCGTCCTCTCATCAGGGTATTATGATGCCTATTATGTCAAAGCACAAAAAGTGCGTACATTGATTCAAGAGGAGTATAATAAGATTTTTGAAGAAGTAGATTTGATCCTCACTCCGGTTGCACCGCGTACAGCGTATGAATTTGGTGCTCTTAGTGATCCTTTGGAGATGTATTTGAGCGATATTTATACTATTTCGGTCAACCTCGCGGGGCTTCCGGCTATCTCTCTCCCCGTTGATATCGCTGAGAATGGAATGCCGGTAGGATTACAACTAGTCGCTCGTGCGTATGCAGAGCAAACACTTTTCAACGGGGCATTAAGTCTCGAAAACCAACTAAAAGGACTGTAAATGAATATTCGTAAACGCGCTCTTACTTTTGAAGATGTATTACTCATCCCTAAATACTCTGAAGTGCTCCCAAAAGAGGTGAGCTTAAAAACGATGTTGACCCGAAATATTCCTCTTAACATCCCGATGGTCTCTGCTGCGATGGATACGGTTACTGAATATCGTGCCGCAATAGCAATGGCACATTTGGGCGGTATCGGTATCATTCACAAAAATATGGATATCGAAACCCAAGTGAAACAGATTAAAAAAGTGAAAAAATCAGAGAGCGGTATTATCATCGATCCGATTTACGTCTATCCTGATGCAACACTCGAAGATGCTGAAGCGTTGATGAATGAGTTTAAAATTTCTGGTGTTCCTGTAGTGGATGAGCATAACAAGCTTTTGGGTATTTTGACCAACCGTGATATGCGTTTTGAGAAAGATCTCTCTAAATTGGCAGTCGATGCGATGACTCCTATGCCTCTTGTAACGGCAAAAGCAGGGATTACGTTGGCGGATGCTGAGCAAATGATGCACGTGAACAAAATCGAAAAACTCCCGATTATCGATGATAACGGATGTCTCAAAGGTCTTGTGACGATTAAAGATATCAAAAAACGGATTGAATATCCCAATGCGAATAAAGACGATTTCGGTCGTTTACGTGTCGGTGCGGCTATCGGTGTAGCTCAATTGGATCGTGCCCGTGCGCTTGTGGATGCGGGTGTCGATGTTTTGGTTCTCGATTCGGCTCATGGTCACTCAAAAGGGATTCTCGATACCGTTAAAGCAATCAAAAAAGAGATGGTTGTTGATATCATCGCCGGAAACGTTGCGACGGGCGAAGCGACGTTGGCACTCATCGACGCGGGTGCTGATGGGGTGAAAGTAGGTATCGGACCGGGGTCAATCTGTACAACTCGTATCGTAGCGGGTGTCGGTGTTCCTCAAATCTCGGCTATCGATGAGTGTGCGGCGGTTGGACGTAAACACGGAGTACCGATTATCGCTGATGGAGGTATCCGCTATTCTGGAGATATCGCTAAAGCTCTTGCTGTCGGTGCAAGCGTCATTATGGCAGGTTCACTCCTCGCAGGGACCGAAGAATCCCCAGGTGATACCATCATGTACCAAGGGCGTCAGTACAAATCGTACCGTGGTATGGGCTCAATCGGAGCAATGACCAAAGGTTCAACCGACCGTTATTTTCAAGAGGGGACGGCTGCTGATAAACTCGTTCCAGAGGGGATTGAGGGGCGTGTACCGTTTCGTGGAAGTATCGCGGCTGTAGTACATCAAATGATGGGTGGACTACGCTCTTCTATGGGGTATTGTGGAAGTGAGAGCATCGAAGCGTTCTGGGATAAAGCAGAATTTGTTGAGATTACCAGTGCAGGGCTCAAAGAGTCTCACGTACACGATGTTATTATTACCCAAGAGGCACCGAATTACCACGTATAATTTATATTCCGTTCGCCCTGAGCTTGTCGAAGGGTGGACTGTGGTTCGACAGGCTCACCACGAACGGGCTAAAATAGAGTTTATGAAATAAGGATTTTCATGCAATTACAAACCGAAGCATTACACGCTGGATACGATAAAGATACGCAACGAACCATGGCAGTACCGATGTACATGAGTACCGCTTTTGATTTTGGGAGTACTGATTTTGCCGCGAGCAGTTTTAATCTGCAACAAGGGACCGATAATGTCTATACTCGTGTAGGTAACCCGACTACTGCTGTTTTAGAAAAACGGTTCGCCGTTTTAGAGGGGGGAAGCGGTGCACTAGCAGTGAGCAGTGGGATGAGTGCGATATTTTACAGCATCCTCAATGTCGCACAAGCGGGAGATAATATCATCGTTGCTAACCAACTTTACGGCGGAACGGTGACACTCTTTTCTCAAACACTCAAACGCTTAGGAATTGAAGCGCGGTTTTTTGATATTCACTCACCTGATGCTATTGAAGCGTTAGTGGATGAGAAAACCCGATGTCTCTTTTTCGAGAGTATCACCAATCCGAGTATCGATGTTCCCAATTTTGACACATTAATCGCTATTGCAAACAAACACCAAATCCTCACGATTGTAGATAACACCGTCGCAACTCCTATGTTGTGTCAGCCGTTGTTATTAGGGGTGGATGTTGTGGTTCACAGTGCGAGTAAATACACGACGGGGCAGGGGCTTGCTATCGGCGGATTGATTGTTGAGCGACAAAACCTAGCTGAAAAAATCAAAGGGAATGTCCGTTATCCCGATTTTAATACCCCTGAGGTGAGCTATCACGGATTGGTGTTTGCCGATTCAGTAGTGAGCGGTATCTTGTTTACGTTTAGAGCACGAATGGTTCTTATGCGCGATACGGGAGCGGTATTAAGTCCATTTAATGCGTGGTTATTTATCCAAGGGGTAGAGACGTTGTCCCTACGGATGAAACAACACTCACAAAGTGCGCTACAAATTGCGCAGTGGCTTGAGAAACACCCTCGTGTCAAAAAAGTGAACTATCCACTCCTAGAGAGTGATAAAAGCTACGCTAATGCCCAAAAATATCTCACTAAAGGCTCTAGTGGATTGCTCAGTTTTGAAGTAGAAGACTTTGAAACGGCGAAAAAAGTGTTGGATAGTGTCGAGATATTTTCTATCGTAGCCAACATTGGAGATAGTAAGTCGATTATCAACCACTCTGCTTCGACAACCCATCAGCAACTCAGCCCCGAAGAGTTGAAAAAAGCAGGGGTGAGTGCAGGATTAATCCGTCTAAGTGTCGGCTTGGAAGATAGTGATGATTTGATTGCTGATTTGAAAGCGGCGCTCGACGCGTAAAGGGTACTATGTTAAACCTTCAAACACACAGTGAGCATTTTACCAACCCTCTCTATCTGGAGAGCGGTCGTATTTTGGAACCGTACGATATCGTTTATGAGACGTACGGTGTACTCAATGATGCCAAAGATAATGTCATTGTCGTGTGTCATGCCCTCACCGGTTCTCACCATGTAGCGGGAACGTATGAGGGTGATAACAAAGCCGGATGGTGGGATGGACTTATAGGTCAGGGAAAAGCGGTCGATACCGACAAATTTTTCGTGATCTGTACCAATGTCATCGGAAGCTGTTTTGGCTCGACCGGTCCGATGTCGATGCGTTATCCTTATAATGAACCGTATCGTTATAAATTTCCGGTGGTGAGCATCTTGGATATGGTCAAAGCACAGCGTATATTGTTTGATCGTTTAGGAATCCATGAAGTTCACGCTATTATCGGTGGGTCGATGGGGGGGATGCAAGCATTGGCATTTGGGGTGTTTTACCCCAATTTTGCGAAAAAAATCATTGCGATGGCGACCACAGCGGCTACACGCGATTGGGCAATTGCTTTTAATAAAGTTGCTCAAGAGGCAATTTTAAAAGATCCTGAGTTTAAAAATGGGTATTACGACCCGCAAACGATCCGAGAAAATGGACTCTCAGGGATGGCGATAGGGAGAATGGCAGGGCATATTAGCTTTTTATCTCACCAATCAATGGATAAAAAGTTTGGGCGTGAGTACAAACGTAATGATGGGCTATTTGAGTTATTCGGAAAATTCCAAATCGAATCGTATTTGGAGTACAATGGGTATAATTTTACCAAATGGTTTGATCCGTTATCGTATTTGTATATTACGAAAGCAATCAATATTTATGACCTTTCACGCGGGTTTGATTCACTCGAAGAGGCGTTAGGGAAAATCACGGCAGAACTTTATTTGGTAAGCTTTGAGAAAGATATCCTCTTTTTACCATCGGAGATGGAAGAGATTGCCTCTTGTATGCGTACTATAGGAAAAGAGAATTTTGATTACATCGAGATAAAAAGTGATTATGGACATGACGCTTTTTTAGTAGAAATCGATAAAATTGAGCACTATGTAAAGGATGCCTTATGAGTAATGAAGAGACGTTTGAGACCAAAATCACCAACGCAAAAACCATTTTAGAAAAACTGATGGATCCAGCATTGCCGATGAATGAGAGTGTCAAAGCGTACGAGCAGGGGATGAGTGAGTTGAAAATCGCCGAAAAAATGTTAGAGCAGGCACAACTGCAAATTCAAATCATCAAAAATCAGGATCAATAATGCGTTGTGCAATTTTACAACTTCCCTCTATCGGTATGGGGAATAAAACACTCGAAAATTATACCCGTGCCGCGAGTCAAAAAGGGGTAAAGCTGATGGTGTTGGGGGAATATCTTCTCAACCCGTTTTTTAAAGAGCTGATTCAAACACCGATTTCAATGATACGAGAACAAAGCAACCATCAAATCGAAACCCTCAAAGCGCTTGCAGAAAAATATGAGATGGTTTTTGTTGCCCCGATTATTACCGTCAAAAAGGGTGAATGTACCAAGATGATTGCCAAAATCACTGGACGTAGTGTGAGTTACTATCCTCAACAATTTTTGATTAACTATCCCCATTGGAATGAAGAGAAATTCTTTGCTAATCCGATAGAGGCAATCAAAGCTCCTATGATTTTTGGACTTAACGGATTTAAATTTGCCGTTATGGGGGGATTTGAACTCCATTTTGATCCCCTTTGGAGTGCTATCGACGCTAAAAATGTCGATGTAGTTTTGGTTCCGAGCGCTTCGACGTTTGAATCGCATAACCGTTGGCGTGAGTTGATTAAAACACGCGCATTTACCCATAATTGCTATATCCTCCGTGCCAATCGTGTCGGTGAATATTGTGATGAGAAACACGCATGGAAGTTTTATGGAGATTCTATGGTTGTCTCCCCCGATGGTGAGGTGGAAGCTGATTTGGGAAATACCGAAGAGCTTTTGATTATAGATTTAGACAAAAAAGCACTCAATGAATCGAAAAAAGGGTGGGGTTTTAAAGAAGCATTGAAAATGAGACGATAGTATGCACTATCTTGGATGGTTTTTCTTACTGTTCGCGATAAGCATCAATGCTAAAACACTAATATTAAATTCTGAACCTTCCTATGATCTCGCACCGTACGTAAATTATCTCGAAGATCCCCATCGAGATTTAAATCTCTCTAGTGTATTAGAATCCCCTTTTAAAGAAAGTACTAAAAACAGTATCAATTTTGGATTTACCCATTCGGCATATTGGTTTAAAATTACCCTCGATCGAACGGATAATGAAGCATCGAAAAAATGGTGGCTCTCTATCGCCTATCCATTGCTCGAAAAAATAGATATCTATCTCCTTTCATCGAATAACAGTGTTGTTGAACACAATGTACTCGGTTCATCCGTAGCACTGTTAGACCAACAGCTCTCTTTGCATAATTTTTTGACTGAGCTAAAATTGGGTCAAAACGAAAATATGACACTTCTGCTGAGAGTTCAAACCCAAGGCTCTATGCAGGTACCACTCACTATCTACTCTTCACAGGGCTACTTTGAGGAAGGTGAATATACGAATTTGATTATCGGGATATTTTATGGTATTTTTGTCGTTATCTTTTTGTATAACATTATCCTCTACTTTTATACGAGAGATGATAATTACATTCGATATCTTCTCTTTTTAACTACCTTTATTTTATGGCAACTCTCTTTTGATGGAATTGGGCGTACATATCTATGGAGTCAATCTTCATGGATGATTGAGTATGGTCCGGGCTTTTGGATTGCTTTTTCAGCTTTTACCTCTTTGTGTTTCGGCAAACGATTTTTGCAAACTAAAGACAATGCTCCTAAGGTTGATGTAGTGATTAAAATCATGATGGGTTTGAGTCTCATAATGACAGCTGTTTCAGCAATATTACCTTATTCTAAAACGATTGTTATAAATGCGACATTAGTGATATTGGTTCCAGTACTATTGTTAATATCAGGGATTGTAGTGATGAATAAAACACACCGTATCGCCCGTTTTTATCTTGCAGGGTGGAGCTCATTTTTAGTGGGGACTATTATTTTTGCTTTCAATAAATTTGAGTTAATCCCCAGTTTTTACGGCGTTAACCATGTCCAACAGATCGGTGCGGCCATAGAGATGGTTTTTCTCTCATGGGCATTGGCAGATCGTGTATTCAGACTCCAATTGGAGTACATTGACAAACTAAACAATCTAAATGATACATTGAGTCAAAAAGTGACTGAGTCGCTTGCGGAAGTTCGTAAAAAAGATGAATTATTTGTACAACAATCCCGTTTTGCAGCTTTGGGTGAGATGATTGAGCAGATTGCGCATCAGTGGAGACAACCGCTCAATACTCTCTCTTTAATCAACCAAAATCTTTATTTTAAACGTCAGCTGGGTGGATGCAGCGAAGAGTGTTGTGATGAATCACACGAACAATTTCAAGAACATTTGCAGTATATGTCCAAAACGATTGATGATTTTCGTAATTATTATAAAATGGATAAACGTAAAGTGGCAGAAGATATGACTGAAATTGCTAATATCGCATTACGGTTGAGTGCCGTATTGCTCAATGATGCTAAAATCAAATGGCGAGTGGATAGTCAGACAAGTCAAAAAGTGGTTTTAGCAAAAAATGAGATGATTCAAGTTTTTATGAATCTAATTAAAAATGGTCATGATGCTATTTTAGAACGTCACATTTCATCGGCTGAAATTATCATTACAATCTTTGAATCAGGAGAATTTTTAGAAGTTTGGGTTGAGGATAATGGTGGAGGGGTAGATGAAGCGATTATGGACAAAATATTTACAATCTATTTTACCACTAAGCCCTCAAGCCAAGGGACTGGACTAGGATTACACATGTGCAAGTATATAATTGAAGAGAGTTTTGGTGGGACAATTGGTGTTGAGAATAGTTCCAAAGGGGCACGTTTTATAATTCGGTTGCCTTTAAATAACGATGAGAACAACAAGGAAGAATAAGATGATGCACTATTTTCATAGACAAGTTCAATTATGGGGCGAAGAGACGCAGATGCAATTGCAATCCAAGCGTATTGCTATTATCGGTAGCGGAGGTTTAGGTTCATCGTTGGCATTTGCGTTGGGTGCTTCAGGGATTGGCGAAATACACATGGTTGATTTTGATACGGTGAGTTTGCACAATATCCATCGTCAAATAGCATTTAAAATGGGAGATGAGGGGAAATATAAATCGCAAGTGTGTGCTGAATTGATCCAAGCACGTTGCCCATATGTGAAAGCGACTGCACATGTAGGTAATTTTGAAGAGTTTTCCAAAAAAGATATTGCAGTTGATTTAATCATTGATGCGACCGATAATCTCCCCTCGCGCGGCGAAATAAATATGTATGCAAAATCCAAAGGTTTGCCGTGGGTGTATGGTTCAGTTGAAGCATTTAACGGTCAAGTTTGTTTTTTTGAAGAAGCCTCTTTTAATGAACTTTTTAAAATCACCCAAAAAACACCTGCGGGGATTGCTGCACCTATCGTTATGCATATTGCATCGTTGCAAGCAAATCTTGCGTTGCGCTATTTGGCGGGACTGAGCGTCAAAAAAGATAAACTTTATTATCTCTTTTTTAATGATGAAGGGGAATTGGTAACGCAAAAATTTGCATTACCTAAAAGTGAGAATTAAAATGCAGAAATATGTTTAGCAAGCGCGTCGATTTGCGCGTCATCAAGAGCTTTAGCCTGCCCTTGCATAACCGCTTTCATCTCTTTTCCATACGTTCCTGCTTGATACCCTTTTAATGCATCTTTGATTTGACTTTCACTGAAAGTCGCAATAATTTGAGATTTTCCAAGCGCAGCTTTTTCACCTTTTGCTCCATGACATGAAACACATTTTTGTCCAAATAAAGCACCTGCATCAACAGCTGTAGCCGTTGGAGCGGTAGGCTTTTCAGCAACAGTAGTCGATGGTTGCTGAGTAGTAGTTGTGGGTGGTGCAGATGCTTCAGGTGTTGAGAGATTATTTTCAACAACAGGCGTTGATGATACCTCTGTTGATGGTGCTTTTGAACCGGATTCACTGCACCCGAGTAAAAATAGCGCACAGGTGATAGATAATATGATTTTCATAAAGAGATCTCCTAATTTTGATTAGGACAGTTTAGACTATTTTAGTTTTAGTGGATATTAAAAAGAGGAAAAAAGAGGGAAATTTCGCACCGAAGTGCGAAAAACTACTAACTAAGTTAAACTTATTTAGCAGGTGTTGCTTCAGCAGCAGGTGCAGCAGCGTCAGCAGGTGCAGCAGCGTCAGCAGCAGGTGCAGTTGCATCAGCAGCAGGTGCAGCAGCATCAGCAGCAGGTGTTGCTTCAGCAGCAGGTGCAGCAGCTTCAGCAGCAGGTGCAGCCTCAGTTTTTGCAGACTCGCTGCATCCAATAAACATTGCAGCTAAAAGCATTGCAGAAACGATTTTCATCATGTGGAACTCCTTAAGAAATATGGCGGAAGTATACCATTAACTCCCTACCCTTTGTCAAGGGGTTTTAGGATTAATTTGAAATTATTTTAGCAAAACCCCTATTTATGGGAATTATTATACAAAAAAGTATTAAAACAGGAGATAATTTGATGTTAAATTTAGCGGTAAATTGGGCAACAGTGCGCTAGAATTTATCGTTTTTTTTTAAATCTAATTCTATTTCTCTCTCTTTTTGTTTATAATCCCATTCAATTTTTACTAAGGGTGTAGGTATCTATATGTATTTAAAATTTCGAATTATTGCGTTATTTTTGTTGTTGAGTGTTACGCTTCAAGCTGTTCAAAAGATACCGGTTTTGTGTTATCACCGTTTTGGCGCGGAAGTGACTGATTCGATGACGATTAAAACTTCTGCGTTTGCAGAGCAGTTAGAGTGGCTTAAAACACATGGTTATACTGTTATACCACTTGATACAGCGGTACAGTATATACAAGGTCAGGTTAAATCTATACCTGCCAAATCGGTTGTTATAACGGTCGACGACGGTCACAAAAGTGTTTACAGTGATATGGCTCCGTTAGTTAAAAAATATAAAATCCCTGTTACCCTCTTTATTTATCCAAGTGCCATTGCCAATGCAAAGTATGCAATGAACTGGGAACAGCTCCATGAATTAGAGACGACAAAACTGTTTCATGCTGAATCTCACACCTATTGGCACCCGAATTTCAAAAAAGAGAAGAAAAAACTCTCTCCTGAGGAGTACGCGAAGTTTGTTGATAAACAGCTTGGCGGCGCGAAGAAAAAACTCGAAGAGAAAACAGGACATGAGATCAAGTATCTCGCATGGGTATTTGGTATCTATGATGATGCACTTCTAGTGGATGCGAAAAAATCAGGATACGCTGCAGCGTTTACGATCGATCGTAAGCACGCCTCTTCAGCTGATAATGTGATGGCATTGGGACGTTATATGGTAATCAGCAAACATACGATTAAAGACTTCGAACACATGGTGGACGGAACGGAAGATCGAATGATTCCCTCTAAAAAAGAGATTATTGCGTATTGATTTGCTATAATATTCGGTAAAAAAAACCGAATATTAACAGGATATAAGAATATGGAAGTTGCTACTCTACCTAAAAGACCGTGGACGATTAAAATTTTTGTGCTTATATTTGGATTATTATTTGGGAGCAATTTAATCACCTTTTTTTTCGATTCGTCTAAGGCTTTGGTTTTAATTTATAATTTGATAATTCTAGTATCAATATATGGGATTTGGCAGGGTAGAAGATGGGCTAGAAACCTATTTTTTATTTTAACTATACCTTATATTCTTTTATTTGGAATTGCATCAGGTGCAACGATTTTCGGTTTTGGAAATCATGAAAGTATTTGGAATGAGCTCTATTTAGCTATTGCTATGCTTTCTATACCTTTTTTATTGACGATGATATTTTTGAAACCATCGAGAGAATGGTTTAATACTATTAATCATCAATCAGAGGAAACATTAGGTGAGTTTTCTTGGCAATTTCAATTAATGATTATTGTTATTTCAATCGGACTGGGCTTTTTAGCTATAGCTGTAAGTGCAAATTTTAATTTACTTCCATTGGCAAAACAGGTGCTTTTTCTAGAAAATAATCCATCAATTTTATTAAAAGTAACTATTTTATTGCTTTTGACGAACCTGAGTGTTTTTCTCGGAACTCTCGTCGTGCAAGTATGGTTTTGGCTGATTTTAGGAATTTGGAAAAAAGAGCACAAAATGTTGTTATGGCGTTTAATTGTCATAGGGACATTTTTTCCTCTTTTTGTTCAATATTTTGTTTTTGGTGAAAGTTTGAAAAACATAGGAATGCTTGGTGCCATTTTTGGAACAAATTTGCTTTTGATGAGTACTATCGCATATATTGGATTGGTTGTAGGAGACAAAATACGCGGATATTATATAAAGCTAAAGCAGTTAAATTGAATTCCTTCTTAGGAGTTTATAGGATGAAATTGCTATAATATAGGTAATTAATTCCATTACAAAGACTGTCCTTTGCATTTTGAACCATACCCATTTGAAAAACTCACCTCCCTTTTAGAGGGGATTACCCCTAATAGTGCCTATTCTCCGATTGCTTTGACCATCGGAGAACCGCAGTTTGAAACTCCCGCTTTTATCCAAAAATCGCTCGCTAAACACTCCGAAGAGCTTCGCCGTTATCCGAAAACGGCAGGGGAGGCGTACCTAAACGATTCAATGCGCGGGTTCGTCGAGAGTCGTTTCGGTGTCAAGCTCAAAGCGAATGAGCTGGTAAGTTCGTTCGGGACACGTGAAGTGCTTTTTAATTTTCCTCAGTACTATCTGTTTGATAAAAAAGAGGCTGTGATGGCGTATACCAACCCGTTTTATCAGATTTACGAGGGTGCGGCGATTGCGTCACGCGCACGGGTGATTCATCTCAACCTGACCGAAGCAAACGGGTTTAAGCCGATTGTTAATGAAGCACAACTTGCCGAATGTGATTTGGTCATCTTAAACTTCCCGAACAACCCGACAGCATCGGTTCTCGGTCTCGAAGAGTTGGGTGAGTGGGTGAAACTTGCCCTCAAGCACGATTTTTGTCTTATCAATGATGAGTGTTACAGTGAGATTTATACCAATCAAAAAGTCCCTTCACTTCTCGAAGCCTCTGTTTATGTCGGTAATACGTCGTTTAAAAACATCCTTGTCATCAACTCAATTTCTAAACGCTCTTCTGCACCGGGACTTCGTAGCGGATTTATCGCAGGGGACGCTGAGATTCTAAAAGGGTACGCGCAATATCGCACCTATGTCGGATGTGCTTCTCCACTTCCATTGCAAGCGGCGGCTGCTATGGCGTGGAGTGATGAGGTTCATGTGGCAAAAGCACGTGCGGTGTATGCTGAGAATTTTAAAGCGGCGCAGGAAGTTTTAGGGATTACAACCTCCGATGCGACGTTTTATGTATGGCTCAAAGTGGGGGATGCGTTGGAGTTTACCAAACGTCTTTATCGTGACTATAACGTGAAAGTTTTACCGGGGGAATTTTTGGCACGTGAGGACGCTCATGGGGAAAATCCCGGCATCGGTTATATCCGTATTGCTCTCGTCGAAGAGACGACACGTACTATCGAAGCACTACACCGTCTAAAGGAGGCACTGCATGGATGAGTTAAAAGCAAAAGTATACAAAGCGCAAAGTGAGGGGGATATCGCCTCATTGTATGTTCTCGAAGCGCAGGCGCATGAGACATTTGATGAAGATACCCTCATGGCGTTTTATGCCAATATCCTCGATTTGGCGTTGGAACGTATGACCAATGCGTTGGAGAATATGGAGCGTCTTGATATGAATGAGGTGCAAGATTTTGCGACCTTGCGGGCGTTGTATGAGTATGCGATTGAACATTACAGTGCGGGAAGTGCCCATGATGCGAGTGCGTTGTTTGAAGTGATCGGGGGATTGAGTAAGGATGAGCCGTTTAATACCGCGATGAAGATTCATCAAGCCGCGTGTGATGCGAAGATTCCGTTTGATGATTTTATCGAAGAGTATGTCGATATGAATGCGACTCAAAACGGCGGAAAATTTTATATCAGTTATTTTAAAAAGGAAATTTCACAATGAAAATCCACTTTATCGGAATCGGCGGAATCGGTATTTCGGGACTAGCAAAATACATGCGTTTTAGTGGGCATGAGGTGAGTGGTTCGGATATGAAAGATACCCATATCACAGAGCTGTTGCGCAAGCGTGGGATTAGTGTGTTTATCGGTCATGACGCACACAATATCCCCGAAGATTGTGATTTGGTGATTCACTCAGCGATTATCAAACCCACCAATTCGGAAGTGGTTGAGGCAAAGCGTCGCGGTATCGAAGTATTGCACCGACGGGATGCATTGCTCCGTATTCTCAATGAGAAAAAAGTATATGCCGTATGTGGTGCGCATGGAAAAAGTACGACCACGGCGATTTTAGCGGCTATCATGGATGGGAGTGCGATTATCGGTGCGGAGTCTAAAGGGTTTGGTTCAAACGTCCGTTATGATGGGAGTACCGATGTGTTGTTGTTTGAAGCGGATGAATCGGATGGGAGTTTTCTAAACTCCAACCCGTATTGCTCTATCGTCACCAATGCGGAACCTGAGCATATGGAGTATTACAACTACAATATCGACGAGTTTCACCATGCTTATCAACGTTTTATTGAGATGGGGAGCGTGCGGGTACTCAATGCTGAAGACCCGTTTATGGCAACTCTCACCTGTGATGCGTTGCGTCTCTATCCGAGTACCGATATTACGAACATTACCTATACGCTCATCGATGATGAACCTTATACCCGTTTTCATCTCAAAGGGTTCGGTGAGTTCGAGGTGTGGGGATTCGGTGAACATATCGCGATGGATGCATCTTTGGCGATAATGGCGGCGGCTCAGAGTATGAGTATCGCCTCTATCCGTGTCCATTTGCTCAATTTCAGAGGGATTAAAAAACGTTTTGATGTGATTTTTAAAGGCTCTGATCGTGTCATCGTCGATGATTATGCCCACCATCCGACCGAAATCAAAGCGACAATGCAATCGCTCAAAACCTATGCCGAACTCAAAGGGTTTAAACGGGTTATTGCGATTTGGCAACCTCATAAATATTCACGCACCGTGGATAATTTACCGGCATTTATCGAGTGTTTCGAAGGGGTGGATGAACTGGTTATCCTCCCTGTATGGGCGGCGAGTGAAGAGCATCGCGATATCGATTTTGCGGGGAAATTTAGTCGTTATAACCTGATTTTAGCCGATAAACTCCACCGTGCAGGCGATACCATCGAGGTAATAATCGGAGATAGTGTCCATACCACGTACGATAAAGATCTCATCGTCGGTTTCGGAGCAGGGGATTTGACCTATCAACTTCGGGGAACCAAGTGAGATTATACGCTCGATGAGTCACCTCTCTACTAATCTCACTGAGCTTTTTGCGAAGCTCGATCTTCTTGCGCATCTGCAAGCACTGGAACATTTTTTCTCCCGTTCTCAAAGCATCGCACTCCAAGGTGACCAAGAGCGCCATTTTCGCTACATCGATGCACTCGATGCGTTAGAGTTTAAAGCACCTCCGAAAAGTGTCTCGTTTGAGGGGAGTATTAACCATCTCAAAAAACAGGGTGTTTTGCGGTTTGAGGATATTTTCGAGATTATTAAAATCGTCCGTTATTTTCGTCATTTGCGTAATCATGAGTTTTCCGGTTTAATCGGCGAATGGATGGAGACGATTCGTATCCCCGAACAATTTAGCGAGATGGATGAGTTTTTCGATGAGGGGGGGAATTTTATCGAATCGCGTGATGAGGAACTTCATAGAATTGGACATCGGATAAAAGCGATTAAAACCGAGATTAACGAATCGATGAAACGGCTCTTGCACACCCAAAAACTTCACCCTTATCTCGTTGATACCCAAATCCACTATATTAATGACGAAGAGTGTTTGTTGGTACGGGGCGGTTTTAATCACGTCCTCAAAGGCTCTATCGTCGGACGGACGGGGGCAGGGTTTTTCTATGTTGCTCCCGATTCAGTGCTCAGGTCTAAAGAGCAGTTGCGCTATGTGAATCAAGAACGAGACACGCTACTCTATGCCTATGCGAAAAAATTTAGTGCGAAACTCTCTCCTCTCGTCCCTTTTATCGGATTTATTGATCGTGAGTTCGAACGGTATGATCACTATCAAGCGCGTGTTTTATTTGCCCGTGCTCATAACTACGCGATTCTCAAACCTCAAAACAACAGTGCTGTGATTCTCGAAGAGTTTTCCCATCCCGCCATCGCCAAACCCAAACCCATCAGTGTCGAGTTTCGCGGTAACTTGCTCATGATTACTGGGGTTAATGCGGGGGGTAAAACGATGCTTCTCAAATCGATCATTAGTGCATGTGCAATGGCGAAATATCTCATCCCGATGAAAATAAACCCCCACAAATCACGGATAGGGAGTTTCAAACGTCTCGAAGCGGTCATTGACGATCCTCAAAGCGTGAGCAACGATATCTCCACCTTTGCGGGGCGGATGGTGCAGTTTAGCCATCTATTCGAGCACAAAAGTGCCCTTGTCGGGGTGGATGAGATCGAACTCGGAACCGACAGCGACGAGGCGGCGGCACTCTTTGCCATCGTCCTCGATGAGCTGATCAAACGTGGTCAAAAGATCATTGTCACCACCCACCACAAACGGCTCGCCGCATTGATGGCGGATCGCGATGATGTGGAGCTGATGGCGGCATTGTACGATGAAGAGCGCCGTCTTCCGACCTATGAGTTTTTACAAGGGGTGATCGGCAAGAGCTACGCGTTTGAAACCGCCGCCCGATATGGGATTAACCCTGCCATTATCACCCGCGCCAAATCGCTTTACGGTGAGAACCACGAAAAACTGAGCGTCCTGATTGAGCGCGGCAGTGAGTTGGAACGGGAGCTGAAACGGAAAAACCGCGAGGTGGACGAGCGGCTCGAAACCCTCAAATCCCAAGAAGCGGCACTCAAAGAGGCGAGGGAGTATTTGCGCGTTGAGCTGGATGCTGAGAAATCGAAACTTCGCGCGGGGTATGATGAAGCGATCCGCGAAGCCAAAGAGGCGGCGCGGGGTCATGATATGGCGGCAATCCATAGACAGCTCAACAAGGCACAGGCGAAACTCCCGAAACCAGAGCCGATCAAAATCGCGGAACCTGAACCGATCCGTTATGAAGTAGGGCAGAGCGTAAAATACCGCACTCAGCGCGGAACAGTCGTCAGCGTCGGAGCCAAAGATGCGATGATCGAGGTGGAGGGGATGCGTTTACGGGTCAAACTCACCGATTTAAAACCCAGTGGCAACCTCCCGAAAAAACCGAAGGTGACGGTAACGTCGCAGATCGAGCAAAAAAGCGGTCTGAAACTTGATCTTCATGGTCTGCGGGGCGAAGAGGCGTGCGAGCGGATGGATAAGTTCCTCTCCGATGCGCTCTTGCAGGGATTCGATGAGGTGATTATCTATCACGGGATCGGAACGGGTAAACTCTCCTATGCGGTCAAAGAGTTTCTAAAAGCTCATCCGAGTGTCAAAAGCTTCACCGATGCCCCTCAGCATTTGGGGGGATTCGGGGCGAAGATCGTCCGTCTCTAAGTATCCGCCGTCATTCCCAACTCGATTGGGAATCCATTTCTCCGTCATCCCGTGCTTGATACGGGATCTATCCCCTTTCCCCTTGCAAACTTTCGCATTTCATAGTAGAATCTTTAAAAATATGTTATCAATTGTTTATATAATCAAGTGAGGAATTTTATATTGCGACACTATATATTTATAATCATTTTCGTATTTAACTTATCTGGTTGTTATACACTTAACCAAGAAAAGTTAGAAACATATGTAACCAATAATGTTGCGTCTGGAATGAGTCTATCGAGCGTATCAATATATTTGGAAGAAGATGGTTTTACATGTGATAGCCAAAGTTTCAAGCCAATAATATCATGTACAAGATCATTTAATAATTTTTTGACTCTACAAAATTGTCAAGAGCGAATTAATCTTTATCCTGATCAAACTTATACAAATGTTGAAAAAGTTGAACCCATGCAAATAATGTGTGTTGGTTTCTGATCCCTCATTCCCACTTTCGGAGTGGGAATACAGACTAATGCTACACATTGACACTTAGGAGAGTGGGCGCGAGTTACAAAAAAGTTATATTGGAGGGATGGATAAATTCTATGTATAGATATTTTTTTATTATTGTGAGTATATTTATATATTTTACATCTATGCAAGCTTCTCAAATTGTAGAGTCTACTGATATCGGAGGAAAAGTTGGTATTGTACGTGCCGAACTAATGGAGATTGAGAAAAATGAGTACGTAACGTATGCAGAAATACGTTTATTTCATGATCAAGCTACTATCCCATTTCAAAGGATTGCAGTCGATGTTGAAATTGAAAGACCATATTTTGAATTCGTTGATCTTAATGGTGATACTTATAAAGATTTAGTGTTTTATCGAACATGTGGTGCTGGATACCAATGTGTCGGCCCATTTCCATTCGCCGGCGATGTATATATATTTAATCCTGATAGAGAGAGATTCGAAGCACTTTCAGCTCTTTCTGAACGAGGTGAAGTTCAGTCAGCTAAGAGAAAAGGCTGTGCTACTGTCTATTACAAAAGTGGTCTTTCTGGGTATACAACAGAAACTTGGTGTATTGATAAACGTTCATGTAGTGGTTGGAAACTAAAGTCACTTGATGGTGGCGAATAATAAAATAGAAAAATCTTGCCCTCGTTCCCACTTTACAAGTGAAAATGCAGGTGGTTGCTACACACTCACACTCGGGAGAGTGGGAGCGAGAAACTTTAATACACCATGCTACCCATACAAAAGTATTGCTAATTTATAAAATAGATGATACACTTACTGCATGAAAAAGACCAAATTCGATTGGGATGAAAATAAAAATACTCAAAACCAAGAAAAGCATCATGTCTCGTTTGAACATGCTCAATATGCTTTTGCGGATGAGAAGAGAATAATCGCAGAGGATTTGGAACACAGCCAAGACGAAAAGCGGTATTTTTGTATCGGTAAAGTAGATGGTGAAATACTCACTGTGCGATTTACCTACAGAGATAACGTCATTCGGATTTTTGGTGCAGGATATTGGAGAAAAGGAAAAAAAACTTATGAAGAAAACCGTTAAATATACAGATGAACCAATCGGAGATTTGAAAATTGTAGCCGATTTTTTGCCTCCACCAAAAGATTTGATTTTTAAAGATGACACCGTCAAAATCACCATTTCATTGACCAAAGAGAGTGTTGAATTTTTTAAAAAAGAGGCAGAAAAACATCATACGCAGTATCAAAAAATGATACGAAACTTATTGGATGTATATGCGAATAATCATCAGGTAAAAGCGGGGTAATATTCTCTTCGTCATCCCGTATGACCGTAGGAAATCCTTTAGGGCTCGATACGGGATATATCCCCTTTCCCCTTGCAAACTTCCCCATTTCATAGTAAAATCTTTAAAAATATGTCATTTTGTTTAATTCTAATGGTTACGTTTTGATATTTTAAATATTGGATGTGCTGTTAGGGATTAAGTGAAAGGATAAATTACAAAAAAGGTGTTTAGGCACTTTTAAAGAGTTGAAAGATGAAGACCATTTTACTAGTAGTTATACTGTTTACCAGTAATGTAAGTGCCGATGTTTTTAGTGATGCAAACCAAGCATATAAAAATGGAGATTATAAAAAAGCCAGTGAACTTATGGAAAAAGCGTGTAATACTGGACACATGAGGGCTTGTTGGGATTTAGGACTTTTTTATTCCAACGGTCGAGGTGTTAATCGTGATGAAAAAAAAGCACTAAGTTTGTATAAAAAAGCATGTGATGGCGGTTTTGAAAACGGATGTACCAGTTATGATATATATAAAGACCTTTATCATCAATAGTACTCTCTCGTTGTTTAATAGAGAAGAGTAATAAACTACTAAAGGAAGTTAAATTATGTCAAGATATTTAAAAATAGTTATGTTGGTGCTGTTCTATACAACATTAGTGTCTGCTGATACTTTAATATGGTCTCAACAATTTAAACCATCAACCGAGGATGGACAAAATATATTTAAAATTACTAATAAAGAGATTTACCCTAAAGATATTTTATCCCGTAAAGCCGGAATGCAGGATAAATGGATTGCATGGGCAGGGATTGTAAAAAAGGTAGAGTATTTTGAGAGTAGATATGGACCTACAGCTAAAGTAACGATTGAACACCATTTTTTTGATTGGATTGAAGATCATGGGGCACAAGAAGAGTTATTTTTCTTATCATCAAGAGGAGAAGGTGATTTTGATATTTTTGTCCCTGTCAATATGCAAAAACCTGAAAATGAGAGAATACCTCTAGGTATAATGGCTGTGGTTATTGGTAAACCGCAAGTCGTAATAGACAAAGATAATAAGTCCCATCTAGTTGTACTAACGAAATATTATGACTTTATAAAGAAGAGTGCATTTCGAATGGATGTATTTGATTATGGGAGAAATGGCGAGCCGATTCATAAAGTGGAAAATAGCATTTTTTGGCAAAAGTAAGATTCAAAAAAAATCTTTTATTCAAAAGTTCCTAAAAGGTTAATTTGATTTTGAATTTTGGGTGAAAATTATTCGTTTATAGTATAATTTGCATTATTTTTTTTAGAAAAAGGTTTTTTAGTGTTTAAAACACTCTTTCGCCCGCTGATTCAAGCACATAATATCAATAAAATAAAGAAATTAGCGGTTAACGGTGATGCAGAGGCACAAAACAAATTTGCCAAAATGTACCATTTTGGATTATACGTAGAACAAAATTATACTCAAGCAGCAATATGGTACACCAAAGCAGCCACTCAAGGTGTGATTCAGGCACAAAGTGCTTTGGGGGAGCTTTATGAATATGGACAAGGTGTCAAACAGAATGATGCAAAAGCGTTCGAGTGGTATCACAAAGCGGCAGCTCGTGGTGATGCGTATGCCCAAAATAGTATAGGGTGGATGTACGAAAAGGGAAAAGGGGCAGAACAAGATTACAAAAAAGCGTTACAGTGGTATTCGAAAGCAGCTGAACAAGGTGAAATTGACGCTCAGTACAATTTAGGAGTCATGTATAACAACGGTTTGGGAATAGCTCAAAACTATAAAATGGCGTTTAGATGGTTGAAACAGGCAGCTGAAAAGGGGCACATTCAAGCTCAAGCAGTTGTTGCTGCTATGTTGTTTGAAGGGCTTGGAGTCACTAAAGATGAAAGTTTAGCATTGGATTTTTATCATCAATCAGCTAAGAGTGGGTTCGCTCCGGCACAAAGTCATTTAGGGGTGATTAAAGAGAGAAATCGTGAGTTTTCTGATGCAAGAGTATGGTATCGAAAAGCCGCAGAACAGGGAGAACCAAGTGCATTGAGTCATTTAGGTTTGATGTATGAATTTGGAGAAAGTGTTGCACGAAATAGAATTATCGCGTATGGATTGTTTGAAATGGCAGTGACACAAGGGGATAAAACTGCGCTGGATATACGGGATACTATTGCTAAATCATTGACACAAAGTCAACGTGAAGAGGCGATAGAACTTGCCCATAACCCTAAAAAATTATGGGAATTATTGGATAATACTCTTTGAACTTTGCAACTTCAATAATGATAAAATATAATAAAGAATGAGTTAAGATATAAAACATTCTCACTGATGATTAAAAAAGTAATAAAAATGGATAATACATTATGACCCACACCGAATACCAATCTGCCGTAAAACAACTCCAAAAATATTCCTATCACTATTATGTCCTCGATGATCCCATAACGACCGATGAGGAGTACGATATCCTCTATCATCAGGTGGTTGCATACGAGCATGAACATCCCGATGAAATAATCTCCGATTCCCCGACACAGCGGGTAGGGGACGTACCACAAGACAAGTTTGACAAAGCACACCATCTGAGCCGTATGTGGAGTTTAGAAGACCTTTTTAACCGCGACGAGTTGGAGACGTGGGTGAACCGTATCACGAAAAGTTACGGAGATGTCCGTTTTTACTGCGAGCCCAAATTTGACGGGGCGAGTTTGAACCTGATCTATGACAATGGTGCATTGGTTCAGGCTATCACACGCGGTGATGGGGTAGAGGGGGAAGAGGTTACCCAAAACGCTAAAACGATTCAATCCATCCCTCTTCGTATCGAGTATACGGGGCGAATCGAGATTCGGGGCGAGGTGGTGATTTTCAAAGAGGATTTTGAGAAAATCAACGAAGAGCGTTTACGCAACGGTGAATCGTTGTTCGCCAATCCTCGTAATGCGGCGGCGGGGAGCCTCCGTCAACTCGATACTCGCATCACCGCGTCACGCCGTTTGGTTTTTATGCCTTATGGAATCGGGGCTAACACGTTGGAGAGCAAAAATCTCTCGGAGCGGATGGAGTGGGTGTATTCTTTGGGATTTCGAAATCCCCACATGACGAGAATTTGCGAGAGTGCGGATCAAATCGAGACCTTTTACCATGAGATGCGTGTTGAGCGGGATAATTTCGCAATGCTCCTCGATGGGATGGTGATTAAAGTAGACGCGATAGCGGTGCAGGATGAACTGGGCTATACGGTGAAAAATCCCCGTTGGGCGGCGGCGTATAAATTTCCGGCTATCGAGAAACTCACCACGCTACGCGAGGTAATTATGCAGGTAGGACGTAGCGGTGTGGTCACCCCTGTCGCCATCGTCGAGCCTGTCGATATCGAGGGGGTTACGGTCGAGCGTTCAACGCTTCATAATTTCGATGAGATAGAGCGTAAAGATATCCGAATCGGGGATAAAGTGATAATACTCCGAAGCGGTGATGTTATCCCTAAAATCGTCAAAGTTATTACGGCAGAACGGTCGGGAAATGAGCAAATCATCCCCCGTCCAACACAGTGCCCCGTGTGCGGGAGTGAACTTCTCGATGAGGGGGCGCTCATCAAATGTCAAAACATGGGGTGCGAAGCGCGGGTGGTGAACTCGATCATCTATTTTGCCTCGAAACAATGCCTCAATATCGATGGGTTAGGGGATAAGATTGTCGAAGCATTGCATAATGCGGGATTGGTGCGAGAACTGAGTGATCTTTTTAGTCTCACGATGGAACAGTTATTATCACTAGAAGGGTTCAAAGAGAAAAAGAGCCGTAATCTCCTCGATGCGATTGTAGCGACCAAAGGGTGTGATTGCTGGCGTTTTATCAATGCACTAGGAATCGAGCATATCGGTGAAGTGGCATCCAAAACATTGTGCGGGGCATTTGGAACGGCGTTTGATACGGCAAGCCGAGAAGAGATTTTGGCACTGGAGGGGTTCGGAGGAGAGATGGTGGAATCAATCCTCGAATTTGTCCGTGTCAATAGTGAGAAAATCGAAACACTAAGAGAGATCTTAAATCCCGTAGCACCTGTAAAAATCGAAGCTCACGAAAATCCGTTTAAAGGGAAAAGTGTTGTCATCACGGGGTCGATGTCAGTGCCACGCGATAGTATCAAAGCGATACTTGAATCATTAGGAGCCAAAGTCGCCTCATCGGTCTCCAAAAAGACCGATTATGTCGTGTACGGTGAAGATGCGGGGAGCAAGTACGATAAAGCGGTGGAACTTGGTGTGGCATTATTAACAGAATCTGAATTTAGAGAAAAGATGGATCCCCGGATCAAGTCCGAGGATGACGGGGATCGTCATTCCCGCGAAGGCGGGAATCCAGCTAATGAATTATTAACGTCGCTTTCCGATACTACTGCGGTGTCTGAGGGGACGGCTGTACATCCAAAAAATAGCCTTTTTGATTAAATAGGCTAAGTATCCTTTCACTTTTATCCCTCCGGGGAGTATTCCTGCTCCATACTCACCGCCCAATGCAATCATGACCCCTTGGTTGGTAAAACTAAAATCACGGTAAGGTTGATTTTTTGCATCTAAACGGATGTTTCGGACGACATGCTCTGCACTTCGCTCTGCCAGCTGAGCGGTAGGGGGGAGAGGTTTAGTGTGTTCATCGACAAGATTAGCAACATCTCCAATAGCAAAAATATTGGGATGTCCTTCTATAGAGAGGTCATTTAGAACATGGAGATGCCCTTTTGCATTGACTTTAAATGGGAGTCGCTCACTCAATGTCGAGGCACAAACACCCCCTGTAAAAATCATAAATTCAAAATCGAGCAATTTTCCGTTATCGAGGAGAATGCAGTGTTCACGCACTTCACTGATACGGTTATTGTGCCAAACATGAACCCCTAACTGTATGAGACGTTCATGAGAGCTTCGTATTAAAAATGGATCCATTCCAAATAATATACTCTCATACGCATCGATGAGGTAAACATCGACACTGCGACATCCGAAATTGCCGTTTTGGTAAAATTTGTTTGCATAGGCAGCCATCTCTGCGGCTATTTCTACCCCTGAAAGCCCTGCACCACCGATAACAATATTAAAAGGTTTAACATCACATCTATTTTTTTGTGCTTGGATACGATCCAAGAGTGCCCGTTCAAATTGCTGTTTAAAATCAAGAGCACTGGGGACACTTTTAACTCCGTGGGTATATTCTCTAAGCCCCGGTATAAAGGTAGGAAAATAGGTTCGGCTTCCGGTTGCGATGATGAGGTAATCATACGGTATCCGTTGTCCCTCGGTGATGACCTCTTGAGCGTCTGTTTCGATTGTGAGAACCTCTTCACAGAGAAAACTAACCAATCCGAAACTGTTACAAAGGGAGGGGAGATCAATCATGATATGAGACATATCGACTTTATTGGCGATAAAATCATACACTTCGGCTTGCATGTAATGGTAGGCATTTTGATCGATTAGGGTTACATGGATACGTGAAGATTTTGAGAGATGCTCCATCGCACGTATTCCCCCATACCCTCCACCAATGATAACAACATGAATCGGTTTCATATAAATCCTTACCCTAAAACTTTGGCGCAATGGTATCCTAAACAAAGTTATGTCACCATAACGTATTACATTATGATGGAACAATATGCGACTTGACAGTTATTTAGTAGAGTGTGGATTGGTTGAGAGCCGAAATAAAGCGCAACAGTTGATCAAAGATCACGCCGTGAGCGTGGATGGAAAGATTATAGATAAAGTTTCATTTGAAGCCGATGAGACTATGAAAATCGAAATCGCTGATGTTGCGCAATACGTGAGCCGTGCGGCGATTAAACTCAAAGGTTTCCTCCCTTTTACCGAATGGGAGATAAAAGGGGTTGATGCCCTCGATATCGGTTCATCTACCGGAGGATTTACCCAGATACTTTTAGAAGAGGGGGTAAATAGTGTCACCTGTGTCGATGTGGGGAGTGATCAACTCCATCCGAGCTTACGCGGTGATGTGCGGGTGAGCGTTCATGAAAATACCGATATTCGCAACTTTGTATCTGAAAAACCTTATGAACTGGTGACGTGCGACGTGGCGTTTATCCCGCTGGAACTTATCCTCGAATCCATCGATACATTAGCCTCAAAAAACATTATCCTCCTTTTTAAACCGCAGTTTCAAGTGGGGCGTGAAGTAAAACGGGACAAAAACGGTGTGGTTAAAGACAACAGTGCCATCGGAAAAGCGATGATCCGTTTTGAAGATACGTGTTCATTATTAGGCTGGAAAATAATTGCCAAAGAGGTTGCCCATATAGCGGGGAAAGAGGGAAATCAGGAGATATGTTATGGCTTTGTCAAAGGTTGATGCTATCGCCATCGGAGGGTTTGATGGGATGCACTTCGGGCATCAAAAACTCTTTGATGAATTAGGAAATCACGGAGCTATCGTCGTTATCGAGACGGGATATGCCAACCTCACACCGGGGCGTGAGCGTGAACACCATACCCATTATCCCATTTTCTATTATTCACTCGATGATATCCGCCATCTAGAGGGGGAGGCGTTTGTAGCAATGTTGCTCAAACAATTTCCTTCTTTGAAAAAAATTGTTGTCGGATACGATTTTCATTTCGGAAAAAATCGCCGTTATTCTCATGCCTCATTGAATGAATTGTTCGGTGGTGAAGTAAAAGTGGTGGAAGAGGTGTGTTGTGATGGTGATTCTGTCCATTCCCATAAAATCCGTGCCAAAATTCAAATCGGTGACATCAGCGGAGCAAACCGTTTTTTAGCTCACAACTATACTATTAAAGGTTCGGTGATAAAAGGTCAAGGGATCGGTAAAACCGACCTTGTCCCGACAATCAATCTCGAATGCAGTGGATTTTTACTCCCGTATGAAGGGGTTTATGCGGCACTAACACGGTTGGATCATGAAGAGCATTGGCACCCTTCGGTAGTATTTCTAGGTCATCGGGTCACAACGGATGGAAGTTATGCGATTGAGAGTCATATTTTAGGTGAAACAATTGAGAGCTGTTCGAGAGCATCGATTAGTTTTGTCAAATTTTTACGCAAAAATCAGAAATTTGAGTCACTCGAATTGCTTAAAAAGGCGATAGATGATGATAAATTGAGCGCAAAACAGACACTGCGCCATTTGAGTTTATAGGAATTTAATCTCACTTGGGGTAAAATCCCCTCAATATTTTACTATGCAAAGGACGCTACCTATGGGTGAGTTGTTTACTTTCTTCGGACTAATCAGTCACGAACATTCTTTTATCTTCCTCACACACATGCTTTTAACAGCGGCTATCGTATTGTTGATTGCTAAAATGGCAACGGCAAATATGCGTCTTGTTCCATCAGGATGTCAAAACGTTATGGAAGCGTATCTTGGCGGTGTACTTGCTATGGGTGCGGATGTTATGGGTCGTGCTGAAGCACGTCGTTACCTCCCGCTCGTTGCGACTATCGGTCTTTTCGTCGGTATCGCAAACGTTATCGGTGTTATCCCTGGTTTTGAAGCACCAAGTGCGTTTTTGGATTTTACCCTTGCTTTGGCATTGGTTGTTTTCACTTACTATAACTTCGAAGGTATTCGCCGTAACGGTCTTATCACTTACTTCAAGCACTTTATGGGTCCTGTATGGTGGTTGGCGTGGTTGATGTTCCCAATCGAAATTGTTTCTCACATCTCTCGTATTATCTCTTTGAGCTTCCGATTATTCGGTAACGTTAAAGGGGACGATATGTTCTTGATGGTAATCTTGATGCTCGCTCCATGGGCATTGCCGATGATCCCTTTTGCATTATTGACCTTTATGGCATTTTTGCAAGCGTTTATTTTCATGATGCTTACCTATGTTTATCTTGGTGGTGCTGTTTTACTTAGCGACGAACACTAAGAGGCTCTATGAAAACTTCTACTCATGATGCTCTATTGAGCTTTCTCGGCGGTGCCTCTTGGGCATTTGCAATCATCGGGACATGGGTAACCTTCCAATCTTTCATTTTTCTAGGTCTTGTTACCGCCATTATGTTTACATTTCTCTTTATTTTTTTAGCCCTTTTTATTATTGCCGTTTTGCAAAACTTATCACTCTCTCGTGATCGTTACGAAGAGACGTTGAAACAAACGGTGCTCCTAAAAGAGATTCAAGAAAGCCTACAAGTCCCTTCTGAAAACTCTCACCAAGCGTAAGCTATTTTTGGCTTCTTACTCTTATTTAATCCTCTGTTTCTTTTTTTGATATAATGTGTAAAAATGAATAAGGATGGAAAATGCAAACATTAATGCTCGAAGTCAACGAGACTTTTCTATCAAAATTTTTAACCCTGTTAGATTCCCTTCCAAAAGATCAAGTTCGTGTCAAAGACGATAAACTATCAATAGAGATTAAGAATAGAATCTCCGCTATCGATGATGGCAATGAGGTACTTATACCTCATAATCAGTTTTGGGAAAGATTTGAAGATAGGGTAAAGCATTTTAAAAATGCGCATTGAGTATTCGCCCCGTTTTAATGACGAACTTTTTAAAATTTATCTCTTTATCGCTAGTGATAGCATCACCCATGCTGACCTATTTGTCTCCAAACTCAAAACCACCATTGAAAAAATCCCTCCTATGCCGTATCGCCATAGACAATCATTAAAATCAGATGATAAAGAGGTTAGAGATTTGGTGTTTGAGGGGTATGTGGTTGTCTATCGTATAGTTAAAAGTGATAAGCGGATAGATATTATAGGACTTTTCAGTGAAAATGAGTGGGAGCTATGAAACACTACCTAATCACCGATCCCACTTTTTACGGCATTACATCAGAGACCATCGAATCTGCGCTCGATGTTGTATATTCGCATACTCTCCCCGATTTTGCCCTCTTTCGAGATAAACAAACAACGCATTACCGTGATCTTGCTCAAACCTTTATCGCGGTGTCTCGGAGCTATCGTATCTCTCGTGTTCTCTTGCATGGCGATTATATACTAGCACATGAACTTAGAGCTGACGGGGTGCATCTCACCTCGACACAGTTTGACGATATTGCAGAGGCGAAAAAGTTGAGATTGTATGTTGTTATCAGTATTCACACTCATGAAGAAGCCTTCAAGGCACAGAAATTAGGTGCTGATGCGATCACTTACAGTCCGATATATGTGTCGCCGAACAAGGGAGAACCCAAGGGTTTAGAGGATTTAAAAGAAATTGTGGATAAAATAGAGATACCTATTTTTGCACTCGGCGGAATTACCACCGAGGAGCAGATAAAAGCGGTGGAAGAGTGCGGTGTGTACGGTTTTGCCTCTATCCGCTACTTTATCGATTATCCCAGTCATACCGTACTTGATACGGTATCTATTTTCTAAAAAGAATTAGATTTCGTATTGCTGCTCGGAATGACGAATAAAATTATGAATCAAGGAATAAATCAATATGTTTGAAACCATTATCGGTTTGGAAGTTCACGTCCAGCTCAATACTCAGTCTAAACTTTTTTGCTCATGCCCTACCAGTTTTAACCACGAACAAAACACTAATACCTGTCCGACGTGTTTGGCACTTCCAGGAGCTCTTCCTGTTTTGAACAAAGAGGCACTTCGCAAAGCGGGGATGTTCGGTACCGCGGTAGGGGCGACAATTAACCGCACGTCATTTTTCGACCGTAAAAGCTATTTTTACCCTGATAGCCCAAGTGCGTACCAAATCACCCAACTCTATACTCCTATCGTCGAACATGGAACGCTTGTTATCGATTTCGAAGATGGAAGCCATAAAACAATCCGTATCAACCGTGCTCATATCGAAGCTGATGCGGGGAAAAATATCCATGATGGGGCAATCTCCAAAGTTGATCTCAATCGTGCGGGGACACCGTTGCTCGAAATCGTCTCTGAACCCGATATGCGCTCAGCAGAAGAGGCGATTTTGTATCTCAAAAAGCTCCACTCAATCGTCCGTTATATCGATATAAGCGATGCGAACATGCAAGAGGGATCATTTCGTGTTGATGTTAACGTCTCTATCCGCCCCAAAGGGGATGAGAAGCTCTATACCCGAGTCGAAATCAAAAACATCAATAGTTTCCGCTTTATCCAACGTGCTATTGAACTCGAAGTAACGCGTCAGCGTGAAGCATGGGAAGATGGTGTGTATGAGAGCGAGATTGTCCAAGAGACACGATTGTTTGACCAAGCCAAACAAGAGACCCGCTCTATGCGCGGTAAAGAGGAAGCGGCTGATTATCGCTATTTTCCTGAGCCCGATTTGCTCAAAGTAATTGTTGATGATGGTATGTACTCTGATATGTGTAACATCCCTGAGCTTCCCGATGCGAAAAAAGAGCGGTTTGTAAGTGAGTTTGGAATCAATGAGTACAATGCATCGGTTATCACTGCAGAGCTTGAAACAGCGCATTATTTTGAGACGATGCTAGAACAGGGAATTAGTGCAAAAAATGCTGTAACATGGCTCACAGTTGAGCTTCAAGGTCGTTTGAGAGGGGGTATAATCCCATCAACTTCACCAATTAATGCAGTCACACTTGGAACACTTGTTAAACGGATCGAAGAGTCTGTAATTAGTGGTAAAGCGGCGAAAGAGGTTCTCGATTATCTCTTGGATAAGGGTGGGGATATAGATGAAGTAATCGAAAAGCTTGGGCTCAAGCAAGTAAGTGATACAGGAGCATTAGAAGCACTTATTGATGAGATATTAAATGCAAACGCTGATAAAGTTGCGGAGTATAAATCGGGAAAAGATAAACTGTTCGGATTTTTCGTCGGTCAAGCGATGAAGGCCTCTAAAGGTTCAGCAAATCCGAATACGCTCAATGAAATTCTTCAAGCTAAATTAGCACAATAGAGCTGTTGTGATTTCAAAGTATGTAGTTAATATCGCCTATTTTCTCCATACGTGCCACCCCTATCAACACTCTAAAATCTTTTTTTATAATCTACTCGAAAATCAAAACTATCGCTATAAAAAATATTTCGATTATTTTATGATAGGGCTCATCTTTTTGAGTGTCTATATTCTAATCCGCTCAGTTAAACATGAAATTTCGCACGATTGGCTCATTTTCAATAACTATATTATTTCTCTCATCTTTTTGACTGAGTATCTTATCCGTTTTTGGATATACAGTAACAACTCAAAAATCATTATTGATCAGTATGAACACGATCTCTTTTTGCATCGAGAATTTTCTTTCACAACAGCATTGAAAAAAATGGGGAAAGAGAAGTTTAAATACATCTCTTCTCCGATGGCGGTCATCGATATTTTAGCGATTATGCCGTTTTTCCATGAATTACGAATTTTTAGGATCTTTGTCCTTTTCCGAGTTTTGAAGTTTTTTAGATATGCAAAAAGCTTGCGACGGCTGATTTCGATTTTAGCGAGCAAAAAATTTGAGATTATGACGCTGGTGATTTTTGCTTTAATTATGATTATGGTCTCCTCCGTTTTGATTTATGTGATGGAGGCTAATCATCCCGATTCAAAAATTATGACACTTGCAGATGCCCTCTATTGGTCTGTGGTCACCATCTTTACGGTCGGGTATGGAGATATTGTCCCTGTTACCTCTGAAGGTCGTAGTGTTGCAATGCTCATTATCGTTGCGGGTATTGCGGTGATTTCTGTGGCAACATCGATTGTTGTTTCTGCTTTTTCGGAAAAGATTGATGAGATTAAAGAGGAAAAACTTCTTGAAGAGGTCTCTCGATTAGAGCGTTTTTATCTTATTTGCGGTTATTCTCCACTGACTCACGAGGTGATACGAAAACTGCATAAACGCCATTTGCCTATGGTTGTTTTGGAAAAAGATTCCCATAAAGTAGCACAAGCACGAACTCAAGGATTGTTAGCTATCGGACACGATTCAGCTTCATTGCATACGTATCATCTTTTGAAAGTGAATTTTGAAAAACAAGTAGAAGCGGTAATTCTCCTCCATGAAAGTGATGTTACTAACATTTATGCCGCATTAACCATACGTGAATTAACTAAACATACTTCGCTTTTTTCGATTTTGCATCATCCTGAGAATCGTCGTAAGCTCTCACTTGCCGGAATTGAATCGATAATTAATCCACATGAGTTGATTGGTATGATGAGCAAGATTGTCTCAACACAGCCTATCGCTTTTGAGGTTATTCATGCGTTACGTTCGGAAGAGACATCGACTGTCGTGGAAGAGATTTGGCTCGATTCTGGGATGGGGGAACGATTTTTTAAATTACTCCATGACCCGTTGTTTTATCAACGCTTTAGTGTGTTAGGCATTTATAAATATGAAACTGAAAAGTTCTTATTTAACCCGAGTCCTGATATTGAGATTCAAATGGGTGATGTTGCTATTGTAATCGCCAATAGATCATTAGTGGATGAGTTTAGAACCAAACTTCACCGAAAGCAGAAAAGATGAATCAATCGTGTGCAGCAATCTTCGGTTATAACGAGTATTCCAAACAAATTATACAAAAGATTAAAGGGTTGTATCATAATGTAGGGGTATTCGTTCTTAACGATGAAGAGTTGATTGCGGCTCAAAATCATGGTGTTTTTGCCGAAAAATTTGATTTAAGTGATAATTGGCAAGCTATTGAAGATCGGTTTAATGTTGACGCCCTTGTCGTATTTTGTGCGCTGCGTGATGATGCGGAAAATGTCTTTTTAACGATTTCTCTTCGTGCAACGTATGAACATCTTTCGATTATCGCACTGGCAAAAGACAATGAGAGTATGATGAAAATGAAAAGTGCCGGTGCAAATAAGGTAATGCCGATTTTGCAAATCGCGGCAAGTGTTATCAGCGATATATTGGCTAAACCCATCGTAACCGAAGTGCTTCATGATGTCCTCTATGAAGACAGTGATTTAAGTATTATGGAGATAGAAGTAACAAATACATCACCGTTATGTGGAACGTATTTACACGATACCCATTTTAAGCAAGATTTTGATGTTATTTTACTCGCGGTAGTAGATCATGAAATGGGGACGACCTTTAGTTTTGCTTCTCATGGACATAACCATCACATCGATGGAGGAGATGTGTTGGTAGCTATAGGGTATAAAGAGAAACTTACCCGTTTAAAGCGTTGGGTGAGAGGGGAAGCATCATGAGAGTAGGGGTGATTGGAGCAGGTAAGTGGGGTGAAGCACTAGCCTTTGCCATGAGTGAAAAAAATGAGGTGATTATCACCTCTCGTACTCCGAGAGATTGGGAAAACTTCAAATCCCTTTCCGAAGTTTTGGAGTGTAAATATCTCATTATCACCGTGCCTGCACAACAAGTCTCTGAGTGGTTACGAGAAAATTTTATCTTTAAAGGGCAAAAGGTTCTTGTCGCGGCTAAAGGGATAGAAGCCTCTAGCGGGCGGTTTCTCAACGAGATTTATTCCCAGTATGTACCCGAAGAGAATTTGGCATTCCTATCGGGTCCATCGTTTGCGAGTGAAGTAATCCAAAAGCTCCCTACGGCATTGGTGATTAACTCTGCTTCTCGTACAACAGCATCAGAATTTTCTGCTTTGTTTCCGAAATTTATCCGTACCTATGTGAGTGAAGATGTAATCGGTGCGGAAGTTGCAGGTGCTTATAAAAATGTTATCGCCATCGCTGCTGGAATCTGTGAGGGGCTTCAATTGGGACACAATGCTGCTGCTAGTTTGATTGCACGTGGGCTTGTCGAGATGCAACGTTTCGGTAAAGCCTATGGTGCAAGTGATGAGAGCTTTTTGGGTCTCAGTGGAGCAGGGGATCTCTTTTTAACTGCGAGTTCATCCATGTCACGTAACTATCGTGTCGGATTAGGATTGGCTCAAGGAAAGAGTAAAGAGGTTGTGTGTGAAGAGATCGGTGAGGTGAGCGAGGGGATCGGAACGGCGTATGCGCTCCATGAGATAGCCTTGGCGCGTGGTATCTATCTCCCTATTGCCGCAGAGGTGTATGCGATACTGGAGGGAAAATCTCCGCAACAAAGTTTGAAAGATTTAATAGAGAGGTAGTTTGGTCATCCCCGCGAATGCGGGGATCCAGCTAGATTCCCGCATTCGCGGGAATGACGAATATAATATTTAGTAAGGGGCTTATATGCTAATTCACATTGTCATGTTTCAATTTAAAGAAGAGAATAAGTCAGAAAATTTAGTTCGTGTTAAAGCAATGCTAGAAGCACTTCCACAGAAGATAGAGACTCTTAAAAGTATGGAGGTGGGGATTGATATCAGTAAAAGCGAACGTTCATTTGATTTGGTATTGGTCTCAACGTTTGAGGATCAAGAGGGATTGGATTTTTATGTTCCTCATAGTGCTCATCAAGAGGTGGTGAGTGTCATCAAAGAGGTGACGAGCCTCTCTAAAGTGGTTGATTACATACAATAGGACGTTAGGTTATGGGATGGACATGTCAGCACGATGAAAAGGGGTTTTGCAAGCTTTTAAAAGTACCTTGTCAGCCTGGAATAAAAGGGTGCACCATCAACAAAGGGGCTGAGGTTGTTTTTACAACCGGTAGCTATGAAGAGGATAAAAAAAGGTTGGATGGCTCACAAGAAGAGATTGATTTTGCTGCATTGGCACGGAGCAATTAACTTTTTTTGAGTGCTTCTATCTCTTCGGCTTTTTCTTCTATCGTTAGAAGTTCATCCACTTTTTCTTCATAAAGGGCTTTGGTTTTCTCCAACTCTTCGGCTAAAACACTGATTCCGATTTTTTCGTATTTTTTCGGATCGGCTAATGAGCTGTTTAACTCATCAATCTTGGCTTCGAGAGCTTCGATTTCTATGGGGAGTTTTTCCAATGCACGCTGTTCGTTAAAGGTGAGTTTGAGAACTTTTGGTTTTTCGGTTTGTGCGGTTACAGCAGTGGTTGCAGATTTGGAAAATTCCGCTTCCATAGCATCTATCTCTAAAAACTCTTTTTCATCTTCGAGGTATTCGCTGTAAGGTTTGTAGCTCTCCTCGATAGTACCGTCCCCTTTGAATATGAAGAGCTTTTTAGCGATTTTATCGACGAAATATCTATCATGGCTGACGAGGATAACCGCTCCGGGGAAGCTTTGGAGTTTCTCTTCGAGGATATTGATAGTGGGGATATCGAGATCGTTAGTCGGCTCATCGAGGATGAGGCAGTCCACTTTTTTGGTAAAGAGGAGGGCAAGGGCGACACGGTTTTTCTCTCCTCCGCTGAGGACTCCGATTTTTTTGTCTAAAAATTCTCTCGGAAAGAGGAAGTTTTTGAGATAGCCGTAGACATGGTAATCTTGCCCCATCACATCAACTCGGTCACCGCCATGGGGACAGAAGGTTTCGATGAGGTTAAGATTATCATCGAGCATCTCGCGGTGCTGATCGAAATAACCGATAGTGAGTTCTCCCATTTTAATAATGCCGTTGGTGGGTTTGAGCCGTCCTAAAAGGGCTTTAAGAAGGGTTGATTTACCGCTGCCGTTAGGTCCGACGACGGCGATAACGTCTTTTTGGAGGATTCGGGTCGAGAAGTTACGGAGTAGCTCTTTATCCCCCAGTTTGAGTCCCAGATTTTCCACTTCAAAGAGCATCTTTTGGCGATTGACCCCTTCTCCACGATTGAAGTGTTTCGCTTCGCGCTCCAACTCCAGTTTCATTTTACGGATTTTGGACGGGTTGTTTTTGGCATCTTCTCGTAGTTGTAAGACCCTCTGTTTTCGTCCTTCGTTTCGCTTTAGTCGTGCTTTGACCCCACGGCGAAGCCATTCGTTTTCGGTTTTGAGGAGTTTGAGGAGGTTGTCATGCTGTTGCGCCATGGTGCGTAGTAGCTCTTGTTTTTGCTCCAGATAAGTGCTGTAGCCACCGTTGAACTCACGCAGAGCACAATCCTCGACTTCGATAGTTTTGGTAGCGATTTGGTCGATGAAATAACGGTCATGGGAGATAAAAAGGAGGGTAAATTTCTCTTTGAGAATCAGCTCTTCGAGAAACTCTACCATGTAGACGTCGAGATGGTTGGTCGGCTCATCGAGAAGGAGAATATCGGGTTTGAGTAGAAGCAGTGAGGCGAGGGCGACACGACGTTGCTCCCCACCGCTGAGGAGATTTACTTTTTTCTCCTCATACTCTTTGAGCATAAAATGGTGCATCACCCGCTCGATTTTATCATCGAGATTCCACGCGTTATGGTGATCGAGAAACGTAGTGAGGTGGGATTGCTCTTGTAAAAGCATTTCGTTGTCAAATTGTTCGGCAAGTAATACTGAAATCTCATCAAAACGGACTTTTGCCGTCCGTAATTCCCCTAGACCCGCTTCGATTGCCTCGCGGACGTTATGGGAGGGGTTAAAAGAGGGGACTTGAGAGAGCATTTTAATCTCGATTCCCTGACGGTTGATTCGCTCCCCTTCATCGGTTTCGAGTGAACCGTGGACGATTTTCATCAGTGTCGATTTACCACTACCGTTTTTACCGACGATAACGACCCTCTCCCCTTCGTCGATATGGAAGTTGATATTTTCTAAAATTTTTTGGGCTTCGTAGTGTTTGGATACATTGAGTAGATCGACTAGTGCCATATAGGTGTATTCCTAAAAGAGGATATGTGGTCGAATTATAGCTGAGTGGAGCTTAGAGGGTTAATGTCATCAAGCTATACTGTGCAACGTTTAGTTTACTATCGTTAACATTTGCATGACTATAATATGACTGTTTTATTGATAAAATAGTCAAAACACAATAAGGAAAATGTATGACAACAAAACTAACTTTAATTTTATCCGTTATAGTAGCGGCTTCTGTAAATGTAAGTGCCGGTCAAATAGATGGAAGTGCGGTAGTAGGGAGTATGGTAGGTGCGGGAGTAGGTTCTGCCGTTGGTTCAGCAACAGGCGGTAAAAATGGTGCGATCATAGGTGGCGGAGTCGGAGGAGCACTGGGGGCTGCAATTGGGAGCAAGAAGACATCACGAACAACCACTCAAGTGGTTACACAAGAAAGAGTTGTTTATGTAGATCGAGGAGATGAACGACAATATAAAAGACATCATCACCATGATAACGGTCGGCATGAAGGGGAATACAAACATCATCGTGATTGATGTTTGTTATTTCTAAAAAATAAAACAGTGATTCCGTGATAGATACCACGTGGCAATCGCATAATCATTATAGGGAGTTTCGCGTTGAGCAGGGGGGATAGAGTCGTTGCGGAGTTTACTTCGGATGATTCCAAAAACGATAAAACCGAGCAATAGCGTTCCGATAGCGATAAACCAATCACTCTGCCACCATACCAATAGCGCAACGATATAATTTCCATAACTTAATGCCCAACCTAGTAAACGTGCCAGTAATCGACATTGACGTGTCGGCAGGGTTGGTGTGGGGTCGATATTAAAGGTAAAAGAATCATTTTCCATGGTGTTAATTATAGCGGAAAGGGTTGAAATAATTTTAACTTGTGGCGTTAATCCAAAGAAAAAGAACTCTTCGATACTCTACACCAAAAAAAGGGTTTACATGCTCAACTGGAAAGAGGTCATTAAGCTTGCAAAAGAGGGGAATCTTCCCCCTGATAAACGGGTAGAAAAAAGTGAAAGTGAGTGGCGTGAGATACTTAGTGATGAGGAGTATCGAGTGACCCGTACCGCAGGGACAGAACGACCGTTTAGTTCACAAATGTGCACATTGTTTGAACCGGGAATCTATGAATGTGTCTGTTGTGGCACTTTGTTGTTTGATGCTAGTGAAAAATTTGATTCAGGGACGGGATGGCCCTCGTTTACTCAGCCTATCAAAGAGAATGCGATATCCTATAATGCCGACACATCCCATGGGATGGTGCGTGTGGAGACGCTATGCAGTACATGTGATGCACATCTAGGGCATGTATTTCCCGATGGACCAGCTCCTAGCGGGTTGCGATATTGTATCAACGCGGTTTCGCTAAAAAAGGTGCATTAATTTTCAAGCGTTTTAGGTTCGCTTTTGCGCACTAAATAGATAAAGATCGCAAACACGAGGAGCAAAAATGCCAATGCCGCAATGAGGGTTGATGCATAGGGCAAATCTTTGTAGTTGTGAATCGAGATTTTAAAAACAACAAGCAACGCTTCAATCAGTAATGCGATGATGATGGAGACCGAAAAGTTGAGCAATGTTTTGGCATTAAAGGCATCGCTGACATGTTGTGTTCGCGGTAATACCTCTTGCTCGAAAATCGTTTTACCCAAATCATATACTGCAAGTCCCAAAGTAAGGGCTATAATCGGTTTGAACACCACATCGAGGGTAAGATCTTCATGCCCTACAAGACCACTGATGAAGGTGTAAAAGCCATACAGAACCACAAAAACACCAAAAAATAAGAGTCCTCCACCGATGATAGAGTAAGAGGATCGGTTGAGCTGTTTAAAAAAGTCATTTTTTTCGATTAAATCAAACCGCTCCAAGAGTTTGCGAAGTCTAAAATCCAAAAAGAGATAGCCATCACCTACTTGATAGACTACGGTGATACAAAGATACCCTGTTGCGGTAGAGATGTAGGGCTCACTGATAAAATACCCTTTTTGAATCTCAACGTCATTGATGAGGTAGCTACGATCGACACCGATATGGTGGTGTTCTTCACGGTTGAGGTAAATATTCGGTGAGTTTTGGACGAATCCTTCATCGGTTTTATAGAGTAATTCTAAACTAGGGAATGTTTTATAGAGGCGTTCGATGAGATGGACATTGAGTGTTTTAAGACTCACATTGCCCAGTGTTGAAAGGATAAATTTTTGGATGAGTGGAGCGTTTGCGCCATAGCTTCGTACTAAATCTTGCATAGACTTTCTCCTTCAATGAATGAATGGGAAATTATAGTCTAAATAGAGATATGTACCTGATTATAAAATAATCACTTTGTGTTTTAAGGGATGCAATACGCCCCCTCTTTATAAATCACCTCTTCCCCTAAACTAAAGGTTTGGGTGTCGGCAAATACATCGACGTGATAGAGTCCATCGCGTCGTTTAAATCCCGGTTTGCCGTAGATTCCGTGTTTTGCACCAAGTGAGAGGTGAACACCGCATAACCGCTCATACGTCCCCGTATCACTCACAACGCGTGTTTTACTAAAGGCTCGGTTGAGTCCAAATCCCAGTTCGCGTACCCAAACGACTCCCCCCTCATCTCTGCGAATATTTGAGAGGATGAGATCAAACGCCGGGGTGGAATTTTCACACGCGACCACTTGCCCCTCTTCGATAATCATGGTTATCGGGGTTTGAGGATAGTTGACCTTGTAGGTGACATCTCCAAAACAAAAAATCTTAACCCGTCCATGGAGTGCACGTAAATCTTGAGCTTCAGTAAACACTTCACCCAGTGGAAACTGCCCACCCATGTTGGGCATATCGGTGTAATCTCCGATATTAACTCGTGCAGGCTCAAAAGGGCAATCGTAGCGTAAAATTTCACCGCCACTGTCGAGAACTCCATAGGATGCCGCATCGATTTTGGCTTTGAGGGTTCGACCGAGTGGACGGTAGTACGATGCGTCGTATTCGAGTGAATCGACATAAGCGGGTGCTTCCTCTTCGCTCATACGGCTTAGGTGAGGATGTTCGATTACTTTAAGCTTTTTTTTGAAAAGTTCAACCCGCATCCGAAACGCATCGAGTCGAAAACTGGTCGATTGAACCAGTGCTACAAGATCGTAGGGGTGCAATGACTCTAATATACCCCGTACTTCTTGCGGAGAATGGAGATTAAAATCGATCATTTCGGCATTGGGAAGTGCGCGTTTGTATCCCTCTGCTACCAGTGTAGAGATAAAGCAATCGGTATCGTAGACAACAACAGCTTTATGAGAATCGTTATGGAGAAAAGCAAGTTCTACAAGTGTCCCTAGATGATGTTGTGTAAGTTCTATTAATGTTTCAGAGGGTGCGTATATCATAGGTTATTTAGAAGATGCCTTATAATGATCGCAATGGTAACCTTCGAATCCTTTAATCATTCGGATGATATTATTGATTGACGTTGGATTACTGAGTCTTCGGATGTTATGATTTGCAAGACAATCTTCACATTTAGGGATAACACATTTAGGTGCATCACTCACCACAAGGATTGATTGCTGTGGATTGATAGAGAGGATGTAATCAATACAGTTTTGGCACGAGGGTGTCGTATGGTCGATAATAACCAAAGAGTGGCTTGTAGGGAAAAGAACCGTTTGAATCTCTTGTGAGGTAAAAGCCAGATCTATTGTGCACGCAAGCTCTTCTTCGATAAACATTTTACGTGTTTGGACTTGCAAGCTATTATTATCAATCATTAATATTTTCATAAAATAATTATAAACTATTTGAGATTAAAAGTGAATAATATAACGATTTAAAAACATTTTAAAGATAGAATATCTTCTATTAAATCATAGTTAAGGGAGTCTGACATGTTGTCTGAATTCAAAAAATTTCTTATTACGGGTAACGTTGTCGATATGGCAGTCGGTTTTATTTTCGGTGCTGCGTTTGCTACGGTCGTAAAATCGCTTGTGACAAACATTATCATGCCTCCGATCGGATTGATTATGGGTGGAGTTGATTTTTCATCTCTTTTTATTGCTCTGGATGGTAAAGAGTATACATCTTTGGCAGATTTGGATAAAGCGGGTGCCCCTGCAATTAAATTAGGGGTATTTTTTAACGACACAATTTCGTTTATCATTTTGGGTTTTGTCATGTTTATGATCGTCAAAGCTTACAATAAAATGAAAAAAGAGGATGCTGCTATCGTGGTTTCACCAACCACAAAAGGGTGCCCTGAATGTGCAATGGATATTCCTCTTGCTGCTAAAGTATGCCCTCATTGCCGATCGGCACAATAATATTATTATCTTTTCTAAATGCTTCAAATCCTTTTATGTCAAGAGGTTTGGAGTAAAAATAGCCTTGTATCTCATCACACCCTTCTGCTTTAAGATAGTCGAGCTGACCTATCGTTTCAACCCCTTCGGCAATTGTTTGTAATCCTAATGCTTTTGCCATATTAATAATTGCACTGACAATCGCTTTATCTTCGTGATCGGTATTAATATCACGAATAAACGATTGATCAATTTTGAGTTTATATATCTTGAATTTTTTAAGATAATTCAAAGATGAATAGCCGGTTCCAAAATCATCGATTGACATACGAACACCGCGCGAATGAAGATCATGGATAATGTTAATCGCATGTTGCGGATCGTGCATTGCGGTGCTTTCGGTAAGTTCGAGTTCAAGATATTCCGCAGGGATAGAGATTTCATCCAGTATAGATGAGACCATATCGACGAGATGGATATGTTTAAACTGTACGGCTGAGAGATTTACCGCCATGATAATCGGCTCTTCTCCTTGATCCATCCATTTTTTTGCTTGTTGCAATGCTGTGCGAAGTACCCACTCTCCGATAGGGATAATAAGACCATTATCTTCTGCAATAGGGATAAATTCAGTAGGAGAGATAGCTCCAAGCTGAGGATGATTCCATCTCAATAGTGCTTCTGCCCCAATAATTTTTTCTGTTTTGGCTGAGATTTGAGGCTGATAATGAAGTGTGAATTGGTTTTCACTGAGTGCATGGTGTAGCGCATTACTGAGTTCCAAATTACGTATGGAATTGCGTTGCATATCTTCGGTAAAAAAACAATATCCATTTCGTCCATCTTGTTTTACACGATACATCGCGGTATCAGCATTTTTGTAAAGTGATTCAAAATCCTCTCCATCGTTAGGATAGAGGGCAATACCGATAGAGGTTGTAAGAGAGAGTTCATGGGAATTGATATAGAAAGGATTTTTCATAATATCAAGAAGTTTTTTAGCTACTCGTTCAGCTCCATACATCTCTATTTTAGGGAGAAGAATGATAAATTCATCTCCTCCCAGTCTTGAAACCATATCCTCTTCACGTAAAACGGATTTCAATCTGGATGCGGATTCAATCAGCAAAAGATCTCCAATATGATGACCCAGTGTATCGTTGATATCTTTAAAATGATCGATATCTAAAAATATAACGGTAAAGCTGGTTTCATGGCGTTTAGCGAGGCTCAGAATAGATAGGAGATAGTCATTAAGATAATTGCGATTTGGTAATCCTGTTAAAGTATCAAATGATGCCAAATAACTGATACGTTCTTCGTTGTGTTTACGCTCAGTAGTATCTCGGGTAATACCGAGTAGCATCGTGACATTTCCTTCTGAATCACGTAATGGTGTTGCATGGGTTTCGAGCCAGCGTCGGGTTCCTTTGAGCCCTTGTATTTCGAATTCTAAAATATCATTTTCACCGTTCATTACTTTTTTATGAAGATCAGTAAAGGGTGCACGCCATTGAGGGAGAATATAATCAATGAGGGTATGGCGTTGTGCTTCCTCTAAACTATCAGCTTCTAGCATTGCTAGTCCTGCTGGATTCATCTCTATAAGTTGTCCATTTGCATTAACGAGTTTTACACATTCAGGTTCATTCTCAATAATGCTTGAGAGATGTTCTTGGCTTTTTCGTAAAGCCACTTCCATCTTTTTGCGCTCAAAATTATGCTCATAGCTCTCCAATGCATAGCTAATATCCATTGCCATCTCTTCGAGGAGTTTTTGAGCTGCTTCATCAAATGCATTTACCTCTTGTGCGTATAGGGTGAATACTCCAACAACATTGCCGTTACGTCGAAGTGGAAGGGCAGCTGATGCACCCCAGCCGTATCGTTTTCCCCTCTCATGCCACTGTTCGGTTATCGGTGAATGTAGAAAATCTTGGCACCAAAACGGTTTATTTTGTAGAAAAGCACTTCCTGTAGGTCCATGTGAGCTTGGATCATTTGGATCGGTTGAAATGATAAGATCGTTCAGATAATCAGTTCCGTCTCCGTAATAATTAACCGCTCTGAGGCTCTGAGATGCCTCATCGATCATCCCAATCCACGCCATTTTCATCCCTCCGAATTGGATTGCGTCACGACATATGATTGGAAAGAGCTCTTCTTGACTACTGGCACGGACGATGGCTTGATTACATTGACTTAGAGCTGCATAGAGATTTTTTAACCGTTCATTGTTAAAGATAAGCTCTTTGAGGGTGGATTGTGTTTGCGCGAGCCAATCAATGAGACTCTCTTTTTTTGTTGAATCAACTACGATAGGAATAGAAAAGTCTCCTTGCCCGATTCGTCTAATATGACCATGTAAATCGTCGACTGTTCCTCCTAGTATTGTTTGTAATGTTTGACCAAGACGCCATAACATAAAGATGAGATACAGACCTATAAAAATCAGCATAAAACGCATATACAGTGCTCTTTTCTCAGCAGTATGAACGGCATTGTTGGTCCGATTTTCCATCATAATATAAAACTGTTCAATAGGTTTCATGATAGATGCTTTTGCATTGTGATAGTGCTCATCATGTAAAATTTTGAGTGCTTTGTTCTGTTGTATGTTTTTATCTATAAGAGTGCTATTGGATTCGATCATTTTCATAGCAGTAAATTCAGTGTGTGTTAGATCATCAGAATTCTTTTTAGCTTCAGAGAGTTTGCTAAATTCATTAGGAGTGAAATGTGCTAGCTTCATCATCTCGATTAGTGGAATAGATTGGTTACTGTAGGGAGTTGGGCGAATATTGTCTAATCCTACTAAATCCCAGTAAATACTTTGATAATTTATAGGTCGAAGTTTTCTCCCATCTCGGATATCGAGTATCTCTTGATAATGATTTTTATAAATAGGATTTCCGGTTGCTATATAGGTCCGAACCATACGGGTGAGATCATCAGAGGAGTGACGCAATTCATCGGCTAATATGAATGACATTAGTCGTACTTCATTCTCACGATCAATCTGTTTTTCTGAATAAACATATATATTAAACGTGATGATAAAAAGAATTAATACAAAAACGCTATACCATAGCTGTCGAACGAAAGAGGTACGTTTTTGTTGCATTATTAGCTATTCCTAAAAGTTATATTTCTTTAATACTGATAATAGCACAATTGATACGTAATAGAACTGATGGATTACGCCGTAGTATCTAGGAGACTACCACCTAAAGAACTAATTTTTTCATCAATTTTTGCTAATGTTTTAGTGAGCGTATCATAGGAGATATCGGGGAGTTTTCCGCCCCACATTTTTTCCGCTTGATTAAAGCCACTGATGATTCCCTCACGGCCTGCTTTTAATGTGTCCAGATTGTCTCCGCCGCCGTTTAGGACAAAATCTGCTAGGCGATTTGAGGTTTGGGTAACGCCGAAAAATCCCTCTTCACTTACGAGCTGTTTAGCTTCAGCAAGGTTCATATCGGTAATCGCTTTACCGGTATAACCGATGGACTGGAAATCAATCGATTTTAATAAGTCCGTGACTTTGGTAATATCAAACGGAGCACTTTGGGCTTGGAGATTAGTGGAAGAGTAGTTTTCAATTTTGAGAGAGTATTCGACAAGGTATGCTTGAGAGAGGGCTTTACCGGAAATATCTCCATTTTTGATTTTATCATTAAAATCTTGGGTCTCTGTTTGACTCTGCGGTACACCACTTTGGGTATAAGGGTTGATTGTTGTTCCTGTTCCGATTTGCATAAATACTCCTTCTAACCTCTTTATAGCAGTATCGTCTAAATCCTCTTTTACTGTAATCTTATTCGTGTCTGAGGGCATCGATAGGATTGAGATGTGCCGCTTTTCGAGCAGGAAAGTAGCCGAAAACTACCCCTACTAGTGTGGAAAATAAAAAGGCGATGAGGACAATCGAGGTGTTAAAAACCAGTGGCAGATCAAATGCTATACTGATTCCGATACCAAATCCCAGACCGAGTACAACGCCGATAACCCCTCCTAGAGAGGAGAGGACAATCGCTTCAACCAAAAACTGCAATAATACTTCGTTCTCCAGCGCACCAATGGCGAGGCGAATACCGATTTCTCGTGTCCGCTCTGTCACCGATACCAACATGATATTCATAATACCGATTCCTCCGACTAGGAGGCTGATGGTAGCAACGGCACCGAGGAGGAGGGTGAGCATTTTGGTGGTCGAGGTGAGGGTTTGTACCATCTCCCGCATATCTCGAACGCTAAAATCGTTCTCTTCTCCTGTCTTGATACGGCGGCGTTCTTCGAAAAGGGCAGTGAGGGAAGATTTGACATTTTCGATCACGGCAGGTGAGGAGGCGGAGACGAGAATCATGGAGATATCTTGATTACCGCTCACACGCCGTTGCAAGAGACGCAATGGGACGACGATAATGTCATCTTGATCCATCCCGAACATTGAAGCACCTTTGGATTCGAGTAATCCGATTACTTGACACGAAAAAGTCCCTAAACGAACAGATGCCCCCAGTGGATCTTGATCTCCAAAAAGCTCTTTATGAACTGTTTCTCCGATAATACAGACCGCTTTTCCCCCTTGGAGTTCTGCGGGTGCAAACATCCGACCAGAAGCAAATACCCAATCTTTGACGGTAAAATAGTCGTTATCGCTTCCATCGATACTGGTGGAGTAGTTTTTGTTCCCGTAAACTGCTTGAACCCCTTTGGAGCCTATCGGAGCAGCTCCTCGTATATCTGAAATTTCACGGTGGATTGCTTGGAGGTCTTCATGGCTGAAACGTTTCGCGGTAGTATCTTCACTGCGCGGTCCTTTGCGATCTTGCCCTGGGCGGAGGATCAGCATGTTGGTTCCCAGTTTGGAGATACTGTTGGAAACATAGGCTGTGGTAGCATCGCCGAGCATCACCATCGCAATAACTGAAGCAACGCCGATAACAATCCCAAGCGTCGTGAGAATAGAGCGCATGGCACTGCGTCGAATCTCCCGAAGTGCTAAAAGAAAAGCATTCCAAATCATAGGTGAGCCTTATCAATCACTCCATCACGAAAGTGGATAGTTCGGGAAGTAAAGGATGCCATATCATCCTCGTGGGTGACCATGATGATGGTTATCCCTTTGTCACGATTAAACGATTGGAGTAATTCCATCACTTCGACACTTTTGGCACTGTCGAGATTACCGGTCGGCTCATCAGCGACTAGGAGAAGCGGATCGGTGACAATGGCGCGAGCGATAGCGACCCGTTGTTGCTGTCCACCTGAAAGTTCTGAGGGGGTATGGTCGGCAACATCCTCAAGCCCGACACTTTTGAGTGCTTCGAGTGCTTTTAATCGGCGAATATCGGCAGGAACTCCCCGATAGAGGAGGGGGAGTTCGACATTTTCGATGGCTGTCGTTTTCCCCAGTAGATTGAACCCTTGAAAAACGAATCCGATGTAGTTGCGTCGGAGGAGTGCCCGTTGGTCACGGCTGAGTGTTCCTACATCGACCCCCTCGAAGATATACTCCCCGCCGCTTGGGATATCCAAACACCCGATGATATTCATAGCCGTCGATTTACCCGATCCGCTGGGACCCATAATGGCGACAAATTCACCGGTATATATCTCAAAATCAACTCCTCGCAGGGCATACGCGGTTGCCTCTCCCATACCGTAGGATTTGCTGACATTGTGAAATTGGATGAGCGGTTTCATCATAAGTGCTCTTCTACACCGATGATGATTTTATCGTTTTGTTGAAGTAATGGGCTTGTAATGGCGGTTGATATCCCATCGCTTTTTCCGGCAATAACGTCGATTTTTTGAGGTTTATTGTTACGTAAAACCCATACGGATGCTCCAGATTTCTTCTTATCTTGATCTGCTTTTTCGGGTGTTTTTTTATCTTTTGGAGGGGTGAAACGGAGGGCGGCATTTGAGACGGTGAGGACGTTTGGTAAAACACCGGTGATGATTTGGGCAGTTGCCGTCATTCCAGGACGGAGGCGTAAATCATCATTTGGGACTTCGACGAGTGCATTGTAGGTCACTACACCATTGACGATTTGAGAGTTGAGACGGAGTTGAGTAATCACACCATAAAACGTTTGGTTGGGATAGGCATCGACAGTAAAGGTCACTTTTTGCTTTTCTCGTACCTCTCCGATATCGGCTTCATCGACGCTGACAATCACTTGCATGGTATTTAGGCTCTTAGCCATTTTGAACAAGATAGGGGTTTGCATCGCGGCAACTACCGTCTGTCCCGGTTCGATTTTACGCTCCAATACTATCCCATCGATGGGGGAGACGACGATAGCTTTTCGGAGATTATCTTCATCTGCTTGGAGTTCCGCGTGCGATTGTGCTGATTGTGCGGTAGCGGCATCGAGAGACGCTTTTGCTGAGAGTAGGGCATTGTCTGCCTCATCGAGCACTTGTTTTGCAGGGTAGTTTCCTCCTGTAGAGGTGTACATTTTATGGACCCTTTCCCATTCGTTGTGAGCATTGGAGAGAGAGGCTTTTGCCGAGGCAATGTTAGCAGTATATCGTGCGAGTGCCGCTTTGGAACTGGTCACTTTTGAACTCAGTTTGGTGGTATCCAAACGTGCCATCAGCTGACCCGCTTTGACATGGTCGTTATAATCGACGAGAACATCAGTGATAGTACCTGATACTTCAATCCCCACGTCGATAGTGTTGGTCGGCTCTAAATTCCCTGTTGCCGATACGGTAGTGGTGAGTGTTTTAACCTGTGCAGAGGTTGTTTGGTAGCGGATAGTTTGTGTATCGGAGTGAGTTTTCCACCACCATAATGCTAGGGCGATAAGTGCTATAACTATGCCGATAAAGAGATACTTTTTTATGCGGGATTGTTTGGGTGTCCCCAGTCCGAGGGTTTGCTCTATGGTGTTTGGGGATGGATTCATTTGGATTCCTTGTTCATAGAAAAATGGAGTTTAGAAAGTTCGATTTGGATATTAATCTCATTTATTTTAATCTCAATCTCTTCAATCGATTTTGTATTTTTGAGTGTTTGGAAATCATAGCCTGTTTTGACTCCGGCATCAACACCTGCTTTGGTTGCCCCGATTAACTCATCGTAGAGGGTAAGATTTTTAGAAATAATCTCGATATAGGAGCGGTAATTTTTGAGTCTCTCCAGCGTTTGGTTGTAGGAGGCATCCAGTTCCCGACGTTTGTCTTGGATGAGGGCAGTTTGCTCCATCGCGGTTGCTTTGGATTGTTGAATGGTTGCGGAACGATTATAGGTAATGGGAATACTCATGCTGATTCCCCCGCTGTAAAAGTTTCCGGAATACCCACCTGAAAGCTCTCGCGGATTATAGTCTCGATACCCAGCATCGGCATTGAGCGAGATTTTGGGGAGATAGTTGCTTTTGGTCACTTCATAGAGGTTCTCTAACGTTTCGTTTTGTGCGTAGGCGGCTTGAATATTCCACTCAGATTTCAAATAATCCTCTTTATCGATGAGTTTAAATATCGGGAGGGGAAACGTATCGGGATTTATATCACTGATTTTAGCTATTTCATATCGGTAATCGGCGAGGGTATAGGTGAGGAGAACGTAGTTTTTCTGCTCGTTACTTTTATCCATAAGGGCATTGTTGAGTTCGGTAATATCCGATTTACCCGCTTCATAAAGTTGGCGTTTGATAAAGATTTCAATCTCTTTATTGGCAAGTCGTGCTTTGCTTTGCTCGCATTGTAGGGCAGTTTTTTTATACGATAACAACGAACTGAAAATCTGGGCATTTAAAGAGGCTATTTGTTGGTTGAGGAGGATAGAATCTCCCCTCTTTTTTGCATCTGCATACTCTATTTGATAGGTGATTCCACCGGAGCGAAAAATATCTTGAGAGAGCGAAGCGGAAAAATTTTCCGTATCCGAGTGATAACTTCCGCTAGCACTTTTATCATACGTATAACTTCCCATAAGATTGATAGGAGATATCCAGTTGGTACGGAGTTTTTCGTTTTCAGCATCGATAATCTCTTGCTGATGTTGAATCAAGGAGCGTTTTTGAGGCGAAAGTGTATCTTCTTGACCCCAAAGATTTGCAAGTAAAAATAGTGATATTACTGTTAAGTATTGTGGTTTCATATCATTAGTGTATTCTTTTTTTGGTAACAATTAAGTAAATTATGTAAATAGAATATTAATGTTATTTGTAAAACTAATTTAACAAAAAAATAACTTTTCCTTTTCCGTTCATCCTGAGCTTGTCGAAAGGAAGCAGAATTATCTTTCCGTCATTCCGTACTTGATACGGAATCTAGCTCTCTTTCAATTTTTAGCCGATTTTGCTTATTAGAGTAGTACAATATTGCATTAAATTATCAAGAGGGATGTAATGATAATTACGATCAACGACAGTTTCACCGATCAAGTCATCGCCTAACCCTCCCAAAAGAAGCAGTCCAAATCGAAGAAGCCACAACACCGTGGTATGCCGATGAAGTCCAAAAACGGATTGAAGAATACAAATCGGGAAATATGAAAACGGCTCCACTTGATCAAGCTTTTTGGGATGAGATGGACGATTTTATCGATATGGTTGCGTAAATATCGTAATTTTAGGAATTTTCAATCAGAACGAATGGAAGCAGAGAAAAAAGTGAAGATTGAATACATGACCCCTTTATTTTTTTTCCGTCATTGCGGACTCGATCCGCAATCTGAGATCCTGAATCAAGTTCAGGATGACAAAACTCCGTCATTCCGTACTTGATACGGAATCCAGTCCCATTTTTGTAATTTAATCTTAAAAAAGTGAAGATTTAATACATAATTACTTTCTTTAAAATCCCTTTGGGGCAGTATAATAATTCCCATTTTTACTCCAAAATTGGAGATCGCCATTAGAGGCAATAATATAATATTCACCTCTTTCTTTTCCGCCTTCATCATAGTATCGAATTTGACCGTTGATTTCATTGCTTGACAGCTTAACATCTCCGCCACTACCATCAGAAAATAAAGTTTTCATCATAACTTGATTACCTTTCTTGTAAATGGTAGCTTTGTACTCATATCCCCAGTTTACTAACCATTTACCTATAAGTTCACCATCCACTTGAAGTTCGGTTTTTTTTAAGTCGTTATGAGCCGCTTTTTCTGAACCTAAAAATGAAATTTCTAAATCAGGATCGTAATTGCTAGTTGCCCAATAAGCACCATGCTCTTCTCCTTTAATCCTATATCCAATAAAGGTTCGCTCAAATCCGTCTTTATAAATTTTTTCAGCTAAAACCTTTAGCGTGGACTCATCAACACGCTCTGGAAGAAGAACTTCAACAGTGCGTTTAATATCCCGTTTAGATTCATCCTCAATAATTTTATAATCGATGCTATCAGGTATATTCTGATTGTCGATATTGGCAGGAGTGTTCTTGGGTGCCATAATTCCAATTGCAATGAAAATTACAAAAGCAGGAATAATATAAGTGAGAAATACTTTAGTTCGTGTTTGTTGCTTTACTAGACTGGGCTTGATAAGCCCAAGGACACCTACAACCATCAAAAGAACAAAACCTATACTAAGACCAATTAATAATACTTCCACTATATATCTCCTCAATTTCCATAACTATTTTGAAGAAAATTTTAGCGTAAATAACTAAAAAATCACAAAAGTAGAGGAATACACTTCTATAAAAGCTTAATTACTTATAGTAAGCATTTACGGCTTCAATAACAGAATCATCCCTGCTATTATCCTTTTCCCAAGCTTTTGCTGTGCATTGATAACTTGATTTTGTATCTTTAAATGTATCAATAGCTGCAATATAAAAAACACCTGTACAAGAGTTATCTTTTAAAGATTTATTTTCAATGATTTGCCCAATAAAAGGCATGAACTCGACTTCATCACTAGTTACTAATGCACCGCCATGTTCATAATATTCTATAGTTGTTGTTACTTTCATTATTTTTCCTTAAATAAATTTAATCCAATGCTCTTCCGAAATAATACGGATAGAAACATCACTTGTATTCCTTAACTCCATCGCCATCTCAATTTTTCTGCCGTGTGTTGAGTGTATCCAATCTCTACTACCGATAATGCCTATGATAAGATAGTCCGTTTTTTGGGTAGGAGCTTTTACACATTTTCCCCCTTTACTCTCGATAAGTTTGGTTACATTGTCACGTGAACCTACGGTAAATGTCCCAGTAAGACAAAAAATGCGGTTTTCGAATTCAATATCAGGTGGAGGGGTATCTAGTGGCAGATTAGATGCCATACTTTGAACCGTATCGGCTACATTTTCACCGCCTGTAATCTGTTTTAAAAGTGTAAAAAGTTCTTCTTTTTCTGTTTCATCTAAAACACCATCGGCAAGATATTCCTTAACGCGTGAGTATAAAATATTTGCCGGCCATTGATGTGCCGCGTTTTGGTTTGCTTCCATCCAATGAAGTAAAAAATCTGCCTCTGCCTGGACAATAGAACCATCAGCAATCATACCTTTACATAAACCTATTAATTCATCTATATTCCGTTCTGCAATTCTTGCCGAGCTGATAGTAGCGACGATAGGTTGACCAGTTTCCTTATGGGGAATAATCTTTTTATCATTCAAGCAAATACCTCCAAATTAATAGTAAATTTACATAAATTCTAACATATAGTATACATCTCATCCTTTAAATAACATTTACAATATGCTTGATATTTTGGAATGGAAATAGCGAAATAGAGGTCAGCTATTCAATCTTCACTTTTGAATAGTAAGACAAACTTCTTCCGTGTTGTAACACTCTTTATAGATTTTGGGATATAATTTACTCAATTACAAAGTGGAGGGATCAAAAATAGGGGTCATGTATTCAATCTTCACTTTTAAAAATAACAATATCTGGAAAAACTAGGACAGGCTGAATTAAGGGGTAAAATTTGGAAGTGAGGCTTTAGCCTCGCCACATTGCGGGACTAATACACAAGGGGGCAGACCCAGTCCTACTTCTGATATTTAAAACGGTGTTCGAGCAGAGAGAGAACGAGGAAATAGTTAACTAGCTTGTTGGATAGACAACTCTTCACACATTTCAGAATGAAGCATTTGTTGATATTTTTCTTGTACTTCTGCTAATGATACTTTTGCAGGTGGTTTTCGTACTGCGATATATCCACAGAGGGTACCGTTAGTATCGTATTTCGGTGTAACGGTTACAACAACCCAATAAAATGCACCGTCTTTACGAAGATTTTTGACGTAACCTTCCCACGGAAACCCTTGTTGGATGCAATTCCACATACTGTCAAAACAACGTTTTGGCATATCCGGATGACGTATGATAGAGTGTGGTTTTCCTATTAATTCTTCTTTTGTATAGCCTGTCATTTGGATAAATAAACGGTTAACATAGGTAATTCTTCCATGCAGATCCGTTTCGGTAATCATGTTACCGCCTTCGAATTTTACTTCTCCATTGTGAGGGATAGGTTTAGACATTAGCGACCCTTTGAATGTGTAAAATTAAATAATAAATAGAATTTTATATTATTATTTATTACCATTTGGTATCACAAATAGAAAAATTAAGTAATGATTGCAATAAAACTGTCATTATTAACGCTGTATAATAACGATAATATATTTCACATCTCCAAGGAAAATTGTGCCTTACCGTCCCCTTATATTACTCTCGTGTACCCTTTCTCTTGCGTGTGCAGAGGAGATACTCTCTCTCGATAAAATATCGGTAGAAGAGAGTTATAGTGTCATTGAAGAACGCAAAGAGAACTCAATAGCAAAGCGTATTATCAAAGGTGAAGAATTGAGCCAATACGGCGATATGAATGCGCTGGAGATGCTCAAACGGACTCCTGGCGTGACGATCAGTGATGGTAAGGGAAAAAAAGGTGCTCCGGGCAAAGGGTATACGACGGTATTAATCGACGGTGAAGAGGTATCTTCGACGAAGCGAGGTAATCCACTGGAACAGATCAGTCCTGATATGATTGAACGTGTCGAAGTGATGACCAATGGTTCAGCTGAATACACCGCCGAATCGATGGGAGGAATCGTAAATATCGTCCTGAAAAAACCCGCATCAGAAGGAAAAACGGTTGCAAAACTCACTGCCGGAGCTTATAGCGGTGAGCCGATGGCTTCAATGTTTGCGCAGCGAGAGGGAAAAAGTGGCAAACTCTCCTATCTTTTTAATACAACTGTAGCGGATAATTCCCAAGAAGATACTTCCTCAACCCATACCAACACGTATGATGAAAATAGCGATACCGATGGACGATTTCGTTCTCTCAGTGTGAATACGAAACTCATCTATACCCCCTCATCGAGCGATAAATATATGTTTGACGGCGCCTTCAATCGAAGTGATTACACTAAAAATAGTCTTAAAAACCGATACGGTGGTGTAAATCAGAGAGTTGAGCAAAACGATGAAGGAGATGCCCTGATGCTTTGGACGAAGCTTTCAGGTTCCCATAATCTCTCCGGTACTGAGCTTGTCGAATGGAAGATCAAATACCATCAAAACGATTCAGACGGGATTACTCACAGTGATAATGGGATAACAAAACGTCAACAAAATGATGAAGGGTTATTTCGTGTCCTCGGAGCCGAGGGGAGTTACTCGTTAGCGTTGAATGAGCATTTTATCAAAACGGGAGCTGAAGTGAAGCAACTTCATCAGCGTGATGATGTCGTGAATTATACAGCCGGTAGTGTGAGTTCGGACAATCATCAGCGTCTGCGTGAAGATAAAGGTGCGTGGTACGTTCAAGATGAAATAACACTCGGAGATAAAACGATTATTACTCCGGGAATTCGTTTTGAACGATCAGTTCGACAATTTGATCAAACGGTCAATGTCGGCTATGTTGCTCCTTCTCTTCACGTCCTGTATAAACTGAGTGAAAACGATAATTTGCGTGCAAGTATAGCAAAAACAGTGAAATTACCTCGGTTGGATGAACTTTCCGGCTCATTCGACAATTCACTCGATCAAAATGACCTAAACCATCCCGATATTACTGGAAATCCAAACCTCAAAGAGGAGAGGGCACTTAGTTACGAGGTCCGTTATGAACACTTTTTTGACGACAAAGGGATTATGAGTATCGGAGGTTTTTATCGTAATATTAGTGACAAGATCGAAAAAATGACAACCTATGAATTTAATACCAATACAGGAACCAATCGATATATTCAACGCCCTTATAACTCAGGTGAGGGAAAACTGTGGAGTTTGGAATTGGAACTCAAAAAATCGCTTGATCGTTATGTAAGCGGTTTGGGAATTTTTGGAAATGCGACGGTTCAAGACTCATCACTGGTGAGCAATGGGGTGAAACGTACTATCAAAGGGACAAACGATTACCTCTACAATGTCGGGATCGATCACACCCTCAAAGAGTACCGTTTGACCTACGGTACGGCGTATCGCTATGTCAGCGGATACGATGATCCTACTGATGAAAACGGTGTGTCTACATCACAGGCGGGGTACGGAACACTTGATCTGTATGCGACAAAACGGCTTAGTCCTACTTATAAATTGGGGTTAAACCTCAAAAACATTACCCAAGAATCGATTGTAACTACGACAAAAGGGTACAGTGATACCCAAATTGATTCTGAAAATTCTCGGTTTCATTTTCTTGTCACCCTTGATGGACGCTGGTAATTGACGTTTAAATAAAATAATATTCAAACTTAAAACGTCAATATAGCTTTTATCTATTAACCGTATGTAGGATATGATAGCTACTATACATCATTTAAAACATTATGAGGAGTTGAATTATGAAAGATAATGAACCGACATTGAGTTCTATCGAAGACTACGATACCTTAAAGGGATCAAAAAAACGGATTGTTTGGAGTGTAATCATCATTGGATTATTCATCGGAGCACTGTTGGCAGGGGCAAAACTTTATTTCGGTGATGCCCACGACGCTCTTCCTACTGCTGACGCTATCAATAAAGTACCGATGAAATAATGGTAGTTGCAACACTGATAGGGCTCTATACCCTCTATAGTATTATTAGGGCGTATGTAAGTATTATGCAGATTGGTTATATTAATCAAATAAAGCTCAAAGGTGCGGTATTAATGGATGAGGGTGCGTATCGTGATGCCGCCAATTATGCCGTTGCCAAAGAGAAGCTTGGGATGCTAGAGGGGATAGTCGAATATCTCCTCTTTTTAGTATGGATGATGGGGCTAATCTATTGGGTTAATTCGGCTTTGATAGAGCAAAGTACGACTGTTCAATCGATTGCGGCAGTATTAGGTATGTTATTGATTAATTCTCTTGTTATGCTCCCTTTTGGATGGATCTCTAAATTTAAAATTGATGCAAAATACGGATTTAACCGCTCAACTACGAAACAATTTATCAAAGATACCCTCATTAGTACGGTATTGACAGTAATCATTGGTGGATTGATTATTTGGGGTGTATCGATGATTATCACTTCGAGTGTATTGTGGTGGTTATGGAGTTTTGGTTTTATTTTTGCTATTGTAATTGTATTAAACATGTTTTTCCCCACCATCCGAGCCCTCTTCTTTGATAAAGTAACCCCTTTGGAAAACGGTGAATTACGTGAGAAAATCGAAGAGTTAATGGCTAAAACAGGGTTCGTGAGCAGTGGAGTATTTGTGAGTGATGCGAGTAAACGGGATGCCCGACTCAATGCTTATTTCGGTGGATTAGGAAAATCTAAACGGGTCGTTTTGTTTGATACGTTAATCGAAAAACTCTCCCCCTCTGAACTGATTGCCGTATTAGGGCATGAATTGGGTCATTTCGCTCACGGTGATTTGTATAAAAATATCGTGATGGTAGGGGCAATGCTCTTTGGGATGTTTGCACTGTTTGGAAATCTCCCCTCATCTCTTTACCTCGAATTGGGAGTTTCCCAATCGCCTCAGGTGATTATGATGGTGTTTATTTTGTTGCTGCCGATGGTGAGTTTTGCCATTATGCCGCTTATGGGGATGATGAGCCGTCATAATGAATACGAAGCAGACCGTATGGGCTCAGAACTCGGCGGTGCGGAACATTTGGTGAATGCGCTCAAAAAATTGGTGAGCGAAAACAAAAGCTTTCCTCTCTCTCATCCGCTCTATCGCTTTTTCCATACCACCCATCCTCCGGTGATTGACCGCCTTCGTGCATTGGGTGCCGATATTCGTGTCGATATGGCAGAGGGATATGCCGACCCATGTCCGTTAGACTAAACGAGCTTCACAACGCTATTACTGAGGCGTTGAGGGATGTTGTTGAATCTCCCCGTCGTGAAGCGGAACTTCTCCTGATGGCGTATTTGGGAAAAGATCAGCTCTATTTTATCACTCATGGTGATGAGCTGATCGATGAGAATGAACCCAGACTTCTCGAATGGATAGCGAAACGCTCTGAAAATGTCCCCCTCGAATATTTGAGTAATTGTGTTAGTTTTTACTCCCGTGAATTTTACATCGACGAGGGGGCATTGATTCCACGTCCTGAGACCGAACATTTGATTGATGAAGTGTTAGCGCGTGTCTCTAAAGAGAGTTCACAAACTATTGTAGAAGTAGGAGTCGGTAGCGGTATTATCTCGATACTCTTAGCCCTTCACCTCCCAAATGCCCGTTTTATCGCCGTTGATATCTCCCCTCGCGCTTTATCAGTAGCACGACGTAATATAGAGATGTTTGAGCTTGCACATCGGATAGAGCTTCGTGAGGGGGATTTACTCTCATGTGTCGATGACCCTATCGATATTTTAGTCTCTAACCCCCCTTATATCGCCGATGATGTAGTATTGGAGTCTAACCTCTCATATGAGCCACAAAATGCCCTTTTCGGAGGAAGTGTCGGTGATGAAATTATCCAAAGATTATTGGATGAGGTTTATGAACGTCAAATTCCCCTTTTCGTGTGTGAGATGGGATATGATCAACGGTTAAAAGTGCAAGAGTATCTTAAAAATTTTGCGGTACAATCTTTGGAATTTTATACCGATTACGCCTCGTTGGATCGAGGATTTATTTTAAGAGTATGATTATAAAAGCACAATGTTCGTGGGCTCTCTGCCGAAGATAACACAGTGTTAACGTAGCTAAGGGGATTTTATTCCCTTAGCGTATGAAAGGAAAATAATGCAAAAAAAATCACTTATTGATGTTGCCTATCTTTTATTAATCGCTATGACCGCAGGGGCTGTTCTCGTGCTTGGAGTATTTGTTGCCGCCGTTGTCTTTCACTCAGAGTTATTTTTGAGTGTCCCGTTACTCTCTCGCTATGAAGAGGGGAAAATTATGGGGGAAATTTTTCGACGCTTCAGTTATTGGGCGTACTTTATGGCAGCGGTTATTGTGGTATATGAAGTGAGCCGATACAAAGTGATGCAGATTGATAAAGTTTCTATTTTAAGTGCCATGGGTGCAATCTCTACGTTGCTCCTTTTTAGTGGTGTGTATGTCCCGAAAATACTAGAGTATCAATCACGAGGAGAGGCAGCAATTGATGAGAGCTTCGAAGCGTTGCACAAAGCGAGTGAAATCGATTTTAAAATTCTCTTATTAATGTTGGTACTTCTGTTTGGAAGAAGAGCTTATCTGTTGGCGGTGAAGAGATGATTCGTTTTGAAGGGGTAACAAAAACATTTGGAAAACGGCAAATTCTTCGTGGGGTAAACCTAGAGATTGAAAAAGGGAAAACGACGGTTATTTTTGGGGTATCCGGCGGGGGAAAATCGACGATTATTAAACACATGGTAGGATTACTCAAACCCGATAGTGGAACGATTACCTATAACGGAACACGTCTTGATAATGCGGATGAAGTGACGTTACGGGAGTTCCGTAAAAAAATCGGTTTTTTGTTCCAAAGCGGGGCGCTCTTTGATAGTATGAATATTCGCGATAACGTTGCGTTTCCGATGGTTGAACACCAAAAACTGACCCCAAAAGAGTTAGATTACAGAATTGATGAAAAACTCTCCATGGTTGGATTGGAACCTAAAATTGTTAAGTCTCTCTATCCTGAAGAGTTGAGTGGGGGGATGCGTAAACGGGTAGGGCTAGCTCGTACGCTTGCACTTGAACCTGAAGTGATTTTGTACGATGAACCCACCTCAGGGCTTGATCCTGTGACGAGTGATTTTATCACCCAAATGATTTGCCGACTTCGCGATGAGATCGGTATGACCTCCGTACTGATTAGTCATGATATTGCTGAGAGTTTCAAAGCAGGGGACAACTACGCGATGCTTTTTGAGGGAGTTATCGTCGAAGCGGGTAATAAACACGATTTTAAAAACTCACCGAATGAAGTGGTACAGCAATTTATCCACGCACGATCCAATGGACCGATAGCGTTTCATTAGTCGCGGAAATTTATGCTGCTAATGCGATAGAGATACGCTCTAGGATAGTATTAACATGTTCTGAAAACTCTGATAACTGAGATTTATATTTTACTTCCGTTGAGCTATCTTCCTCCAACTCACCTAACACATCCATCATGGAACGGATAAAATTACGATGGTCTAAACAGTTTTCAAATACATCTGCATGCATGCACATTTCAGAATTCATTGTAAAATAGGCTTCTTCCGTTGCGATGCTGAGATTGGTATAGTATTCCTGTGAAGATTGAGGTAGATTGAGTAAAACTTGTATGTCACGAAACTGCTCTTGAGCTTTATGAAGCATATTTTTCATTGTAAATCCTAATTAAATTGTTTTTTCCCACAGCCTTATAGACCGATAGGATTTTATTGGTCGTTATGATAAAAATATTGCGATACGTTCCAAAATCAAATTAACACGCGCTGCATACTCTTTTAAGATAGTCGTATACTTCTCTGCTTTAGCACTATCGATTTCGAGTTCACCCAAAACATCCATCACCGAACGGATAAAATCTCGATGTTGCATGCAGTGTTCACACTCTGCTGTATTACACATCCCTGAGTTCATGACAAAATAAGCCTCTTCCGTAGCGATACTGAGCTGAGTAAAATAATCGTTATTGGCGCTTGGCTGAATTAAGAGGGATTGAACCTCACGAAACTGTTCTTGAGCACTCTTTAATATATTGTCCATTGTTGTATCCTATTGAAAATTATGCCATTATTATAGTACAAAAATTCCTAAAATAGATATAAAATATTATATATTATTTTTTTTAATAATTGATCTTATTTGATCCTGTATTGCATACAGAATCTAGGAGGTAAATTGTGAAGTATTATTGACAGATGTAGGTAACAGTTGCTTCGAGTTTGTTCTCTTCATCATTTTCGATAGGACTCTCTGTTGGAGCGGATGCCATTTCCATCAGCATCATACTTTTATTAACTCGCATGGGGATAGGTTGTACATAACCTCCAAAGTTAATTGTATTAACTTCACATTTCATGCCCGTTGATTTGGAAAAATCGGTTGCTTGAGTTATTGTTTTTGAAATCATCGCTGAGCGAAGATTTTGTTGTGTTTGTTCGTGAATTTTATCACTGACGCCCCAAGAAAGTGCTCCTAAAGAGCGTTTACTTTGAGATGCAAGTACTTTGTCTAATGCACTATTTAATGTATTGTACTGCTCTATGGTTTCAAATTCGCAAGTAAAATTGAGATAGGCGTTATAGCCACCAAACTCTTGTTTTTGATCTTTATAGTTGTAATAAGGGGAGAGATTATATCCACCACCACGACACATTTTCCCTTTAGAATCAAATTTTTTGACTTCGGAGACGATACTATTGAGATGGTATTTTATCTCATCACTTTTTTTAGAGTGTTCTTCAAAGCTCAGTTGAGCTCTTAGTACATCTGGTTTGAGTGTTTGAGATACTGATTCTTGGGCAGTAATTTGCATTTGTGCACTAACGAGGATTGGTAATAGTGTAAACAGATAAACTTTATTCATCATCGACCTCCAAATTTTTTTGTCCACCACTCTTGTGGAGTGAGAGTTTTGGTTTGCAAAAACTCTTCTTCGAAATTATACTCATAGGATGAGCAATATTCGAGGATTATGGCATAGGCTTCATTGATTTGTGTACTCATAGCATGTGCAGTATCAGGGTCTTCTAGGTGCTTATCGGGATGCCATTGCTGCATCATAGATTTATAGCGGGTTTTAATTTCGGAGAGGGTAGCTTTATCACTCAGGCCAAGGAGCGTTTTGGCCTTTATGAGCTTATCAAATGAGAGCATTTATAGGGGGATTAATCTTTTTGTTGACGCATAAATGTTGGGACATCAAGAAAATCTTCACTGTAGTCACCATTGGCGACCATTGCAGGACGTACAACAACACGAGGTTTAACTGCTATCTCTTTGTTTTCAAACTCACTGTTATTGATCCCTTGAGTCGCTTTTTTCTCAAACCCTGTTGCTACTAAAGTGATACGGATAAAATCAAGTGGAAGATCTTTATCGGTAGTTGTTCCAAAAATAACTTCAGCACTGTCATCAACACTTTTTTGTACTACATCCATTGCTGAACTGATCTCCATAAATGGGAATTCAGGGTGCATATTGAAGTGAACCAAAACTCCTAATGCACCATTAATAGACATATTGTCGAGCAACGGAGATTCGATTGCATTTTTAATCGCTTCATAAGCTGCATTATCACCTTGGTATTCGCCCACACCCATAAGCGCCAAACCACGATGACTCATAACAGTTTGTAAGTCGGCAAAGTCAAGGTTAATATCATCTTCACCGCTTGCTAAAATCACACCCGATGTACCGCTAACAGCGCGAGCAAGTACGCTATCAACGATTTTAAAGCTCTCTTTGATTCCGAGTTTTGGATCAATAATAGAGAGGAGTTTGTCGTTAGGGATAACAACAATAGAATCGGATTCGTTTTTAAGTTCTTCGAGCCCCTCTTCAGCGAGCTTAAGACGCTTACGACCTTCAAAAGCAAACGGTTTAGTAACTACAGCGATGGTTAATGCACCTATCTCTTTTGCAATTTTTGCAATAATCGGCGCTGCACCTGTACCGGTTCCCCCACCAAGTCCTGCAGCTACGAAAACGATATCGGCACCTTCAAGAACACGACGTAAATCTTCATAACTCTCTAATGCAGACTCTTTACCCACTTCAGGTTTCATCCCTGCACCCAACCCTTTGGTGAGTTTAGCACCCAATTGGATTTTGATTGCAGCAGAACCTTGTTCAAGTACTTGAGCATCCGTATTGGCAATGATAAGTTCGATTCCAGGGATTTGCTCTTTGAGCATATAACCGATCATGTTACCGCCGCCGCCGCCGACACCGACTGCAACGATCCGTGCTCCTGTTAATGATGATGATTCGTTAATTGAAAATAATGGTTCCATATTTGCTCCTTGGTGTGATTAAAATAATTGAGTTGCCCAATTCCAAAACTTGGCGATAGGATTGGGCTCTTCGTTTTGACGATTGGTACTGTTTCCGATATTGACCATTGTGGATGGTTCAGCTTTTACTTTACTCTCCTCTTTTGGTGCACTTTTATGTGTTGGATCTGGTGTGACATTTTTAGGTGGTGGTGTCGGTGCCGCATAAGAGGGGATCGAATACTCTATTTCCTCTTCAATTTGTGGGGCATTATACGGTAATGGCTCTTCTCCGGAATAACGCATACGTTTGTTGACATCAATCTCATAGCGTGTATAGTGACCTGCTGCATATTTAATTAATCCTACAGCACCGGAATAGGAAGGATCACGTAGAGTATCAAATAATCCACCCATGTCAGATGGCCGCGCTAAACGAACCGGCATATTATCAAGAATAGCCACTGCTAGCTCTCGTAATCCTTCGATTTTTGTAAATCCTCCGGTTAAAACAACTCCTGCACCCATATGCTCTTTTAAGCCGCTTTTTTCGATGGACTGAGCGATAATCATCAAGGTCTCTTCGACACGGGCATAAATAACGTTATGTACTACTTCTAAGGAGACTTCATGGGTGGCATTTTCATCACCGATAACCGGAAGCTCAATAAGATCGTTACTCGGTGTATAGAGAGAACCGTAGTTCATTTTAACATTATCAGCGGTTTGCAATGGTGTATGTAATGCCATCGAGAGATCATTGGTGATGTGGTTAGAACCGACACCGAGGAAATCATTATAACGGAGTGCATGTCCTGCGTGGATAACGATATTGCTCGTGTTACCACCCATATCGACTACAGCCGCACCAAGTTCTCTTTCATCTTGATTCAAAACGGCGATAGCAGAAGCATAACCACTAAGTACAACTCCATCTACTTCAACTCCGGCAGCTTTTACCGCTTTGCGCAAGTTATGTAGATTACTTTTGACGGTAGTGATAATGTGGGTTTCAACTTCCAGTCGTGCGGCATTCATCCCCAATGGATCTTCGATAAAATCTTGATCGTCCACTTTAAAGTTGTAAGGGAGGGCATGTAAGACTTCAAACTCATTAGGGATATTTGCGTTGTATAAAGAGGTATGCATAACGCGACTAATCTCTTTAATGGTAATCTCTTTTTCAGGGATATTGACAATACCGCTAGAATTTAAACTTTTTGTATAGGCACCAGAGATAGAGACAATAGCACTTTTGAGATCGGTTCCGGCAACACGTTTAGCATCTTCGAGGGCATTTTTAATTGATTTGGATGCCAACTCAATATTGGTGATACTCCCTTTGCGAAGACCTTGTGCTTTGGCAATACCAGCTCCGATGATGTGAGCGTTATTATCTTTATCTATTTCGGCGATGATGGCACAGACTTTCGTCGAACCGATGTCGATGGCTAAAACCGTTCGTTTCAAAATCAGATCCCCTCTACATAGATTTTAACTGGATATTTACTCTCAAGTGATTTGAGCAGTTTTTGATTAAGTAAATTTCCTTTTAGCTTCATAACGGCGTTATCATCAGCTACTGTTCCATCTTGAAGCAACTTTTGTTCCAAAACGTTATAAAGTATAACATTTCCACTCTTAAGCGTTGAAAACCCTTGTTTTTGTTTGGACTCAAACAATTTGTTAATAAATTCAGAGGATTCTTCCGCTGACAATCCCGATAGTGGGGCAGTTTGCTTACGGGTGATAAAGTCACTAACCGTTCCACTAAATGTTTTATAACTGTTTTGCGCTAACTCTTGTAACTTCCCTTTTTTCATCTCTGCACTATAGGCTATGTTAGCTTCGTTTTTAGCTTCTTCATATGTTTTTGGAGAAGAAGGATTTTTCTTTTCAAGTTTAATAATCACGTATTGATTGTTCACTTTACGAGGTTTCAGATATGGTTTGTCGTTATTTAACCCTTCTATCTCTTTGAGCAGTTCAGGAGAGAAGAGTGTTGAATCAGAAGCGATTTTCATTTTTTCAACTGTTACAGAAGGATCTAATGAACCTTTTTTAAAATCGATATAACGGCGCAGAGCCTCTTTTTCCGCATCTTCATCTTTGAGGGTTGGATCAATTTTCGGATGGGCTACCGAGAGCTCAAAATTAGCAGGATTTTTGAAGTTGTTTTTGTTTTTTTCCCAATATGCTTTGAGTGCCGCTTCGTCGGCTGTAACGATTACAGAATTAGGGGTGAGAAGTTTGTATTCTACTTTATCAGAAACTCCCATAGCATACCCAAGTGACTCTTTTTCTAATGGTGCTGTTGCAGGGGCAAAAAGATAGAGGGTTTTTTGGATGAGCAGTTCGCGACGCATAGCAATTTCATACTCTTTAATACTCATATGATTTTGTTTTAGAACCTCTTCATAGCTCTGTTTATTAAATTGCCCGTTTTTGGTAAAAACGTTTTGTGATTTTATGAGTTTGAGTAGTTCTTCATCATTGATTTGAACGTTATAGCTTTGTGCGAGATTTAAAATGAGTGCTTGATCAACCAAATTTTTAAGTGCTTGTCGTTGAAGCCCAAATTGTTTTGCTTTAGCTTCGTCAAGTTTTCCTTGAAAAAGTTGATTGTACTGATTAAAGAGATTGGTGTAACTTTTTTGAAGCTCTTGTTGAGTGATAGAGATGTTTCCTACTTTAGCAACTGCTCCTGCTTTATCGCCGTAATCGTATTGTCCCCATCCTACAAAACCGGCACCGATAAAGGCAATGGTTGAAATCCAAATTGTTATGACGAGATATTTTCGGTGGCGTTGCATCCAAGTAATCATATGTGTGTGAACCTTCAATATGTAAATTATGGTGTAAAATTAGGATATTCTAGTGCGTTTAGCATTAAACTTCTATGAAAATAATAGAAGAATAACAGATGTTAGTCGATTTATGGTAAAAAATGATAAAGATTAGGAAGAAAAATGGACAATAGTATCATTTCACAACGCGATATGGATGTGTTGTGGCATCCGTGTACCCAAATGAAAGATCACGAGTCATTTCCGATTATACCGATTTCACGGGGATATGGGGTGATATTAGAGGATTTTGAGGGGAACCAATATATTGATGCAATCAGCAGTTGGTGGGTTAATCTTTTCGGTCATCGAAACGAGTACATTAACACCAAAATGAAAGAGCAGTTAGAGTCGTTAGAACACGTCATTTTAGCAGGATTTACTCATGAGCCTATTGTTCGTCTCTCAGAGCGTTTAGTGACACTGGCACCTGTAGGTTTGAGTCGATGTTTTTATGCAGATAATGGCTCTAGTGCGATAGAAGTAGCACTAAAAATGTCTTATCATAGCCATCGAAATAGGGGAACTAACAAGGCGTTATTCGTCTCTCTCTCCAACAGCTATCACGGTGAAACGTTGGGGGCACTTTCGGTCGGGGATGTTGCCCTTTATAAAGAGACCTATGAGCCGTTATTAATCCGCTCTATCCAAACTCCCGTCCCTAAAAATCAATCCCAAGAGGCGGCATTAGAGGCGATTGAAGCTTTTGAAGCTCTTTTGCAAAAGAGAGCAGATGAGATAGCCGCTCTCATTGTCGAGCCGTTGGTGCAGGGGGCAGGGGGGATGGTGATGTATCATCCTCACTTTTTGAGTCGTGCAAAAGAGTTATGCAAAGCCTACGGTGTCCATTTTATTGCCGATGAAATTATGGTGGGATTTGGACGGACGGGGACACTGTTCGCGTGCGAACAAGCAAACATAACCCCCGATTTTTTAATCCTCTCCAAAGGGCTTACAGGTGGATATCTCCCTTTATCTGTTGTCCTTACTACGGAGGATATTTATCAACAGTTTTATTGTGAATATGACCCTTATCGTACCTTTTTGCACTCACACAGTTATACCGGAAATGCACTCGCTTGTGCCGCTGCCAACGCAACACTCGATATTTTTGAACAGAACAACGTTATTGAATCAAACCGTCATTTATCTGCGGTTATGGGGCGAGAACTTGGTCGGTTTGAAAATTTCTCCGGCGTCAAAGAGATCCGCCAATGCGGTATGATTGCGGCTATCGAATTGGGTGGTATTGATCCGAGTGAACGGATTGGTGTAAAAATCCATCGCCATTGTTTAGCATTAGGGGTATTGATACGACCTTTGGGAAATGTGATTTATGTGATGCCGCCGTATGTAATCAGCGAGAGTGAATTGGTAACCGTTTTTGACGCGATTGAGTCGGCTTTAAACACCTACATTGTATAATAATCTCAAGTAAAAATATAAAGGCTTTTTGTTGGAAAATACCCCCCATATCCCCGTCTTGTATCGTGAAGTCGTCGAAGCGTATAAATCTTGTGAAAAAGGGATTGTAATCGATTGTACTTTGGGGTATGGAGGGCATACCTCTCTTTTACTCGAAGCTTCTTCTCAACGCAACGTTATCGGGATTGATCAAGACCCAACAGCTATTGCATTTTCGACTCGACGGTTAGAATCGTATGGGGAGCGTATCGAGATACGTCAAGGGCGTTTTTCTGCCGTTGCCAAAACTATTTTGAGTGAAAAAAACGGTCAAGTTTGCGGAATTTTAGCCGATATAGGGGTATCCTCTTTGCAATTAGACATTCGAGAACGGGGGTTTTCGTATGAGAGTGATTGTTTGGATATGCGGATGGACCCCAATGCAACTCTTAGTGCTCATGAGGTAGTGAACACCTATTCTCAGAGTGAATTAGAGAAAATATTACGTGATTATGGTGAAGTGACTAACGCACGTGCGGTTGCTGAGACGATGGTGAAAAAACGCCCCTTTGAGTCAGCAAAAGAGCTCTCTAATGCGATTTTTCATCTCATGCCCAAGGGAAAAAAAATCCATCCAAGCACGTTAGTGATGCAAGCGATTCGGATAGAGGTCAATGATGAGTTGGGGGAACTAACACGGTTATTGGATGCGATTGAGCAATCATCCCTCAAACAGTTGCGTGTCGGGATTATTACGTTTCACTCTTTGGAAGATAGAATCGTCAAACAGCGTTTTACTCAATGGGCAAAAAATTGTATTTGTCCTGATGATGCGATGCGGTGTACGTGCGGAAACAATCACTCTATCGGTAAAGTGATTACCAAAAAACCGCTAACAGCCCAAGAGGATGAACTCCGTGCGAACTCACGCAGTCGAAGTGCAAAATTGAGAGTTTTTGAGATAAATAGATAGGTTTGTAATGAGTGATAAACACGATATCTTAGCAGAGACACAATCGATTATCGTCCCTGATGAATCAATGGGATTACGATTTTTGATAAATGTGGGGATGGGAATATTTTTAATCTTGATGGTGGCATTCCCCAAAATTTTTATCCAGACACAAATCTATTTTAAAAGCCGCGAAATTTCAACACTCAGCCGTGAACATGATGCTCTAAAAGAAGAGAATCGTATTATCCGCGCCAAAGTAGAACAGATGGTCTACAAAAATAAAATACTTGATACGTTGTTTTAAGTAGGAAAAAAAAGGTCGAGGGGTAATTAATCCCTCGACCACTGCCACTCCATCAAATCAATAGAAAAGCTGTACTTGCAAAAGAAATTATAACACAATCGATATGAAATTTATCTCTTTTTGGAACTTATTTTTCTCATTTGCACTAAGCTCAAGGAAATATCGCTTCACGAGGAAAAAGAGGATAGAAGGATATTAAACGCTTAGAAAAAAGGTAAAAAAGTGTCCGGCACTTTTATGTTTATGCTTTTGTAAATTGTATTTTAGTACGGGACAAGCAAGAATACTAGAACGAATCAGCCGTGAGATGAAAATCGGCATATTTTGTGGTTACTAAAATTTACGGTATAATTTCTTGTACAGCAATGATAGTCCTCTTTCCGTCTGATTAACGGATAGAAAAATGTGGCGAGGTAGAAATACCTCGCCTTTTTTTTTGCCAATTTTTTGGCAGGTAGGGTGGATGTGGGTAGCATTTCTCAAACGGAGGGCTATTTAATTGTTGTTACGCCTATGGATAGTATTTTTGGTGTTGATGGTGCTTGCACCTGCTCTGCATTAATCAAAAACGAGGGATTAATCACCCCTCGGACTATCCTCTTCTCTTTTTTACTCTCGCGGGATTGTCCCTAACTGTTTTTCTCCTTTGACCTCGTGACAGTAGCCCAATGGATTGAAGGTATTCGGCACTTTTATGCTTCATATATCCAAAAAAACTGGGACGAATTAACATTTTACGCCAGACCCCTATGACTTGTCGAAGGGTAACGGAATATCTTACGTCATTCCCGATTTGATCGGGAATCCAGCTCTTTCTTCCCTCCCTCTTTTCCGCTATAATCTAAAAAAACAAAAAATCAATGTATAAGTTTTGATATTGAGCCATAAAATCGTGAATCGATGAATACAGAAATCATCCATTTTTTTCATACATTGCCAAAAGATGATGACGGTCATTTTATTATCGGTATGATTGATAAAATCATTATCGATACCATCAATGCCAAAGTCTCCTATGCGGTGGTTAGCGAAGTTAGTTTGATCAAAAATCTAAACCATCACGGAGATTTGGATATTGTTGATTACAAGAAGCTCTCAAACATTGTAATGAATCATCATGTTGTTGTCCAAGACGGCGAAAAAACGGTAGGTGTTGTCCATATCGAAGAGGAAAAATACTATTTTGCTCTCAAAGCAACGGCATCAGGAGAGACGGTTTTTTTAACGTCGTTTAGAAAAACAAGCGATTTGGATTTGAAACGGTTGAAGAAAAAAGTGGAAAAGAAAAAAGCTATTTTGATTTTTGGAAGTTTGTGAAGCCAAAAGGCGAAGGACTCTCATCCCCTTCTAAGACCCGTTCCTAATTAAAGGCGGTACGGCCGAGAGATTCACCGCGTCTTCCTTTTGGTATCGGTAAAATTATAGCATATTAGTAATAAAACGTTACAAAAATATAGACAGAGTCCGCAGATGTTTCATTTTTCGATTCACCGTTCGCCCTGAGCTCAAGGAAACATCGCTCCGCGAGCGGTACCCTTGTTTTGTCGAAGGGTAACGGAATATCTTTCGTCATTCCCGACTTAATCGGGAATCCAGCTCTTTCCTCCCTCCCTCTTTTCCGCTATAATCTAAAAAAACAAAAAATCAATGTATAGGTTTTAGATAATGAAACAGTATGATGCTTTTGATTTGAAGAATAGTGGAAAGGGTAAATAATGCAAAAAGTAAAGATTCACTTTGAAAATTGCTATGGTATTAAAAAATTATTATATGACTTTGATTTTTCAAGTAAAAAAATATATTCCATCTATGCTCCCAATGGAACAATGAAAACATCATTTGCAAAAACAATGTTTGACTTTTCAGAAAGTAAAGATTCAAAAGACTTGATTTTTCCAGAACGATTGCCTATTAGAACAATTCAAGATGAAAATGGTACGGATTTATTATCTCAGAATATTTTTGTAATCGAACCATACAATCCTAATTACAGTTCAGATAAATTATCAACATTGGTAGTGAAAAAAGAATTAAAAGATAGATATGATGCGATATATAAAGATTTAGAAACTGCTCAGAAAGAGTTTATCAAAAAATTAAAAACTGTATCGCAAAGCTCAGATTGTGAATCAGAATTTATTGATACTTTTCAAGAAAATCATAAAGAAACTTTTTTTGACTTACTAATCAAAATCAAGCCAAAACTTGCAGAAGATATGACAATAGATTATGAATTTAAATATAACGATGTATTCGATAAAAAGGGGAATGTCAAAAAGTTTTTAGATAACAATATTGATTCTCTTGATGAGTATATAAAACAATATGAAAGTTTATTGTCCGAGTCAACGTTCTTCAAAAAATCTACAAATACATTTGGAACATACCAAGCAAATGAAATCATTAATTCGGTAAAAGACAATTCATTCTTTGATGCTGGACATTCAATAGAACTTAACGATGCAACAAAGATAAGTTCAGTAAATGAGTTTGAAAAACTTGTAAATGATGAAATACAAAAAATTTTGAATGATTCAAAGCTAAAAAAAGCATTTGAAAAAATCGATCAAGCAATAGGAAAAAATACTGAATTAAGAAATTTCAAAATAGCTTTGGAAAAAAACAATGCATTGATTATCGAATTAAAAAATTATGATGCTTTTAAACAAAAAGTTTGGCTGACATATTTTTCAAATTTATACAACGATGTTGCAACTTTATGGGACTTGTACAATACAAGAAAAGAAGAATTGGAAATGATAATTCGAGAGGCAGTGAGTACAAAAACTGACTGGGAAAAAGCAACAAAAGAGTTCAATGAGCGGTTTAGAGGAGTACCATTTAGATTAGAAATAGAAAATCAAGATGATGTTATTTTAAAAACAAGTGCACCGTCTTTAAAATTCGTATTTACAGATTCAGGTGATGAAAAGCATATTGAAAAAGATGAGTTGCTAAAAGTCTTAAGTCAAGGAGAAAAAAGAGCTTTATATCTTTTAAATATTGTTTTTGAAATACAAGCACGGAAAAAACTAACTCAAGAGACAGTCTTTGTAATAGATGATATTGCAGACTCCTTTGATTATAAAAACAAGTACGCAATCATTGAGTATTTAAAAGATATAGCTCAAGAGCCAAATTTTTATCAGATTATTTTGACGCATAATTTTGATTTTTTCAGAACTATCGGAAGTAGATTGAGTATTGATAGACAGCATAGACTTTATACTATCAAATCAGATGTAGAAGTCAATTTGGTACAAGAAAAATATCAAAAGAATCCTTTTGAATATTGGATCAAAAACATTAATAGCGATACTAACTTTTTGATTGCGCTAATTCCTTTTGTAAGAAATCTAACAGAATATACAAATGGGGTGTCATCAAATACAGATTATGATACATTGACTGAGCTTTTACATATCAAAGGGAACACCTTAAATATTACTAATCAAGATTTAACATCAATTTTTGGTAGAGTTGTACCATCAATCACATCAAATATAGATTCAACAAAAGTTATTGATACGGTTTTTAATTGTGCAGAGACAATTTCTGCGGAAACAACACATACAGAAGTAAATCTGGAGAAAAAAATAGTTTTATCCATTGCAACAAGATTGAAAGCTGAACAATTTATGATTGATAAGATCAATAATCCAAGTATGGTAAATAGCATTAGTGGTAATCAAACATTCGAGCTTTTTAATATTTACAAAAATAATTTCTCGACAGAACAAAATAATATTGAATCATTGGATAAAGTGAATTTGATGACTGCTGAGAATATTCATTTAAACTCATTTATGTATGAACCATTGTTGGATATGTCAGATAGTCATTTAAAAGCTTTGTATTTAGAAATAAAAAATTTGGTATAGGAAAAATATGTCATCACAAACCACTATTCAATGTCCAAAATGCGGCACACAAATCGATGTAAACGAAATCCTCTATCATCAACTCGAAGCTCAGATGAAGAGCAAGTTTGATAGTGAAGTTGACGAACATCGTAAAAAGTACAAAGCGGCTATGGATGAGTTCAAAGCCAAAGAAGAAGCGTTCAAAGATCAGCAAGAAAAGTTCGATGAAAAGCTCCGAGATGGCGTATCAACTCAGCTCAAAGTAGAACGCCAAAAACTATCCGACACCCTCAAAAAACAGATTCTCGATGAACAAAGCGAATCAATGGCGCTACTCCAAAAAGAGTTAGCCGAAAAATCCGAGCAGGTCAAAGAGCTGAACCGCTCAAAAGCCGAAATCGAACAGCTCAAACGCGCAATAACCGAAGCCGAAGAGGTGGCAAAGCTCAAAGCCGAACAGGTGTTAACTGAACGCCTCAAAGAGGAAAAAGAGAAGATTCACAAACTGGTCGATGAACAAAACGAACTCAAACTCAAAGAGAAAGACAAACAGCTCGAAGATCAAAAAAAGCTCATCGAAGAGATGAAGCGCAAAGCCGAGCAGGGCAGTATGCAGATGCAAGGAGAGGTGCAAGAACTCGCCATCGAAGAGTGGTTGATGGCACAGTATCCGTTTGATTCAATCGAAGAGATCAAGAAAGGTCAGCGAGGCGGTGACTGTATCCAGAGTGTTCATACACGCGAGATGCAAAATTGCGGAACGATCTATTACGAGAGCAAGCGGACAAAAGATTTTCAATCTACATGGATCGAAAAGTTTAAAGCCGATATGCGTGATCGTGGAGCAGACATCGGGGTATTGGTCACTAGCACGATGCCAAAAGATATGAGTCGCATGGGATTGCTCGATGGGGTATGGGTGTGTACTTACGAGGAGTTCAAAGGGTTGTCGATGGTGTTGCGTGAAAATGTCATACGTATGGCAAGGGCATTACTCTCCGAAGAGAACAAAACCGACAAGATGACAATGCTATACAGTTTCCTGACCAGTAATGAGTTCAAGATGCAGATCGAAGCAATCGTTGAAGGGTTCAGCCAAATGCAGGCGGATTTGGACTCTGAGCGACGGGCAATGCAACGGATTTGGAAACAGCGGGAAAAACAGATCAATAAAGTTCTCGAAAACACAACGGGGATGTATGGATCGATTCAGGGGATTGCGGGGAATGCTATTGGGAGTATTAAGGCGCTTGAATTACCCTATAGTGGGGAAGATGAAGAGGAAAATTGAATGAATACTAAAAACGAATCAGCCGTGTCTCTCATCATTTCAACCTTGACTTTTATATGCTATTAAACTAAAATCACCAGATATTAATGTAATCAATGCAAATGGTGGTATTTAAATAAATGAATCTATTAAAGACTTTGAAAATATCCAAATGACTAAATTATCTGATGCTAGTAAACTATTTATTATAACAGCTGTGGTTTTTGTTTCCGTATACATTTACAGAAACTACTTCTCTAATGAAGATTATTCAGTACCGAAATATATCACATTTAAAAAATCAATCATAGAAAATGCGACTTTTAAAAACAATACTGACGATAGTGGCAAGCTAAAGCAATTAGCCCAAGAGATTACTGCTCCTTGTAATCATGTTGAAAATTGTGAGATAGAAAGCATTTATAAATACGTTACAAAAATACCTTATTACGCTGGTGATACTACCGTAAAAACACCTGTTGAAGTGCTCTCAACCAATAGTGGAGATTGTGATGAAAAATCATTTTTGATGGCAACATTGCTAAAAGAAAAAAAGCATACCTCAGTATTAATATTTACGAAACAAAATGAAACTTATCACACATTTTTAGGGGTAGCAATAAAAAATGATCAGTCACTAAATCACAATAGTACCTTTTTAAAAGTTGGTGACCAAAAGTATTATTATGCAGAAACAACGCAGAGTGTATGGGAAATAGGGGATTTTAATGGGGTTGAACAAAAAGATATTGTAGGAATCTATGATGTAGAGAACAATAAAAATATATCACTAAAAAAAGTGGAATTAGTAAAAAACTCTTAGCTGGATTTTGTGTCAAGCATGGAATGAACGAATATGCTAATTCCCCTTTATTTTCATTATGCTATAATCGCCCTTTTAATCTTGGAGTCTAATGACAAGAGTTTTACTTCTTATTATTAGTATGGTTTTTTCCCTCTATGGAGCTCCATGGCGAGAGATGAAAAGTTTTCATCTCAAAAAAGATGAAATAGGAAAAGTTCTCATCAAAACATCGTCACCTAAGATGGAACGCGTTTTACAATGGCGGTGGACGCTTTATACCGATAAAGCGTTGATCGTTCATGAAAAATATGATCGTATTGTGGGTCAGCATGTTTTATCCCTTGGGCGTAACGATAGTTTTCGTAAGCGTCTTTTGAATGCGAATCGAAATGAGAACGATGTCCCCTATGCGGTGGTTGTTTTTAAAAAGTTTGATGATATCAATAAAAGTGCACAGTTTGATTTGCTGATTATTGATAAAGAGACAAGAATTTTAGTGGATTATTTGGGCAAGGAAGAGAAAAAATAATGTTAGAACGTGTAGAAGCTATCATCCAACAATTGGTTAATGAGGTCGATTTTCCTCAAGCCAGTGAACTATTTGCTACCCTCTCCGGCGGAAAACGTCTTCGTGCCAGATTGATTCTCACTATCGCACCGAATGATTCGCGTGCACCACTGCTCGGAGCAATCGTCGAGCTGATTCATGCGGCGAGTCTGCTCCATGATGATGTTATCGATGAGGCTATGATGCGTCGGGGAACCCCTTCGGTCAATGCCACGCACGGCTCAAAGCTCGCGATTATGTTGGGAGATATTTTATACTCCAAAGCGTTTAGCGAACTAACGTCGTTTGATCCTGAAATCTCTTTTTCTATTTCCCAATCGGTTATGAAGCTCTCTGTGGGTGAGATGATGGATGTGGCGATGGCGGAATCGTTTAATGTCAATCGTGAAGAGTATCTCAAAATGCTCTATCTCAAAACAGCAACGTTAATCGAATCGTGTGCCTATTGCGCGGCGATACTCGAAAACAAAGAAGCGGCACGATATGGGCTGTATGGGAAAAATTTAGGGTTGGCATTTCAAATCGTCGATGATATTCTCGATATTACCTCTGATGATGAAACGTTAGGAAAACCGGCTTTAAATGATTTCGTAGAGGGGAAAGCGACGCTTCCGTATATCGATTTATACGATGCATTGGATGGGGATGAGCGTGACAAACTGGTGGGATGTCACGGTCGGGAACTTAGCAAAGCTGAAAAAGTGTGGATACGTGATCGGATGGAGCATTTTGGGGTGATTGAACGCTCATATCACTATGCACAAGAGCTATGCGATGAAGCAATCCGTTGTGTCCCTGAAGAGGCGGCATTACGGGCTATTATCGCTTCTGTAATCCAAAGAAGCTATTAATGCACTATCTAATCATCAGTTTTTCTCATAAAAACTCAACCTTAGCGCAACGTGAAAAACTTGCTTTTGCCGATGATAATGCGAAGCTAAAAATGCTTGAAGTTATTAATGCTCATACCAATATTAATGAGTCGATGATTCTCTCTACGTGTAATCGGATGGAGATATATTGCAGTTGTTCCCATGTGGAAGAGGCGAGTGAACATTTGTTATCATTACTTTCACAACACTCAAATACCCCATCGGATGAGCTCAAAGCACGTGCCGATATGCTTGATAATTATGGGGCAATTCACCATTTTTTTAGTGTTGCCAGTTCTTTGGATTCTATGATTGTCGGTGAGACCCAAATTGCAGGTCAGCTCAAAGATGCCTTTAAGCTCTCTAATGAAAACGGCTATTGTGGAGTTAAGCTTGCCCGTGCATTGCAGTCGGCACAAAAATGTGCTGCTGAAATTCGTAATGCAACCGATATCTCATCACGTCCTGTTTCGATTGCGAGTGTTGCGGTAAGCAAAGCCCGTGAATGTGTAGGAGGATTTGCGGGTAAGCGGGCATTAGTTATCGGGTCGGGTGAGATGTCGGTGATTACCTGTAAACATCTGAGTGCCGGAGGTGCTGATGTAACGGTGATGAACCGCACGTTTAGCAAAGCTGAAGCGATTGCTGCGGAGTGCGGAGCGAAAGTGCGCTCTTACGAAGAGATTGCTTATGCGATTAACGAATATCCGATTCTTTTTACCTCTACAGGCTCGCTTTCACCCATTATCACCGATGCTATGATCGAGGGGTGCTCGTATGATCGGTATTGGTTTGATATGGCAGTACCTCGCGATATCGAGTGTCATACCCAAGAGTGGGGAATCCATCTCTATGTTATCGATGATCTTAAAGATATTGTGAGTGCTAATATCGCGATGCGTGAAGATGAAGCGCGTGCTTCGTTTGTCCTTATCAGCCGTCATACCGCCGCTTTTTTTGAGTGGCTCAAAGCCCTCTCTATCGAGCCGTTAATCAAAAATGTTTATCAGCGTGCCTATACGTCGGCTCATGCAGAGAGTGTGCGGGTTATCGAGAACGGATATTTACCGAAAGAGTATGAACACGTACTTCATAAAGCGACGACACAAGCGTTAAAACGTTTTTTACACCCAATAACAGAACAGATGCGTTCACACAGTGATCCGATGCGAACCGATGCACTAATCGAAGCGTTAAGCTTTTTGATGAATGACGATCAAAATTTTTAAAATCTTAATAAAGGAAATGAATGCGTTTTAGTAAAGCCTATATCCCAACGACCAAAGAATCTCCAAAAGATGCACAACTACCGAGCCATATCTATCTCTCCCGTGCCGGATTTGTGACACAAGTAGCCGCAGGTTTGTATAATTTCCTCCCATTAGGCAAACGTGTTCTTCGAAAAATCGAAAATATCATCAATGAAGAGATGGCACTTTGCGGTGCTCAAGAGGTTGATTTGAGTTTTGTTACTCCGGCGGAGTTGTGGCAAGAGAGTGGACGAATCGAGAAGTTCGGCAAAGAGTTACTTCGCTTCCGTGACCGTAAAGAGAACCTTTTCGTCTTAGGGCCGACCCATGAAGAGATGATGGTGAGTATCGTCCGTAATCGTGTGACGAGTTACAAACAACTTCCGTTAAATCTTTATCAAATCAAAACCAAATTTCGTGATGAAGCACGTCCGAGATTCGGTCTTATGCGCGGGCGTGAGTTTGTGATGAAAGATGGGTACAGTTTCCACTCATCAACTGAAGATTTGGATCGTGAGTTCGATGCGATGGAAGGTGCATATAAACGTATTTTAGAACGTTTAGGTCTGGAGTTTCGTATTGTCGAAGCCGATAGCGGTGCTATTGGAGGGACGGGATCAAAAGAGTTGATGGTTCTCGCGGGGAGTGGTGAAGATACTCTCGCCGTATGTGATTCATGTGAATACGGTGCCAATGTCGAAGCGGCGCGTCGTGCCTCTCGTACAGTGATTCCCGAAGCCCCTAAAGCCGATTTTATCCGATTTAAAACGCCAAATATCAAATCGATTGATGATTTGAGCGCTTTTTTCCATGTCGATTCGTACTACACCCTCAAAGCGGTCGTCAAACGGGCGGTTTATACTGAGGGGAGTGAGCTGGTTTGTTTCTTTATGCGCGGATGTGATGAACTCCAAGAGGTCAAGGGACGTAACAGTATCGGAGCAATCGATTTGGTGGATGCTAGCGAAGAGGAGCTTATTGAAATCGGTTTAGTTCCCGGCTTTGTCGGACCGCTCGATCAAGATAAAATCCGTGTGATTATGGATAACGATACCCGTGATGCCACCTCGATGATTTGCGGTGCGAATGAGATGGATTACCATTTCGCCGGTGTTAATCTGTGTGTAATGGCAGAAGCTCATTTTGCTGATCTCGCAAGTGTACAAGAGGGGGATGGTTGTCCTCACTGTTCTGGTAAACTCACCTATACCAAAGGGATTGAAGTAGGGCATATCTTTAAACTTGGGACAGTTTACTCAGCCCCTCTAGGAGCTAATTACCTCGATGAGAACGGTCGTTCTACCCCGTTTATTATGGGGACATACGGGATGGGTGTTAGCCGTCTTGTTGCGGCAGTAATTGAACAACATCATGATGAAAAAGGGTGTATCTGGACTCATGCAACAGCGCCGTATCTTGTCAACGTGATGGTCTCAAATGTCAAAGAAGAGGCTCATGTTGCGTATGCTGAGGAGCTTTATAAAGCGTTGCAAAACAAAGGGATTGAAGTAATATTTGATGATCGTAAAGAGCGTTTTGGATTTAAAATGTCTGATGCTGAGTTGATTGGATTCCCGTTTACGATTATCGTCGGAAAAGAGTTGGATAATGGCTCAGTTCAAATTTTAATCCGTAAAACATCTGAAATTATCACCGTGAATGCTGATGAGGTGATGGCGAAGATTATGGAGCTTGTGGGATGATCTATTTTTTGCTCTACTTTGTTAGTGAAGTTTTTATAACCACTGAGGTGGCTTCACGACTTGGTGGATTGATGATGTTGGCTGAAATCGTTTTTAGCGCATTTATCGGAATGGTTATTTTATTTAATTTTCGTACGACGCTTATCGTCAATATTATGGAATTACGAGAGCGTCGTCTTGACGCAAACAGTTTTTATCAACGCAATCTTTTAGGGTTGCTTTCCGCAATTCTTTTGATTTTACCGGGGATTTTAACCGATTTTATGGGTGTTTTGATACAATTCTCTCTTTTAAGTACACTAATCGTTAACCGTTTTAAGCCAAAATATCCCGAATACAATTCACAAACTCAACCAAAGGATGACAATGTTATTGATGCCGAAATTATCAGCGACTCTCCTGCTTTGCGCTAGCCTCTATGCTGCAACCGATGCAGAGGTAGTTTCATTTTTAAAAAAAGGGATTGGAGGCAATCCCAGTATTAGTAATTTACAAGTTGATATTAATGGTAAGCAGAATGTTTCCGGCATGAATGGATGGCAGGCTTATTTCGTCTCTATTGAAGCCGATTTGAAGCAAGGAGGAGATAACCGTCATATCAACCAAAACGGTACCTATTTCGTCAGCGGTGATGTTATTGCGCCGGAATTGGTAAATCTTAAAACAGGCGAACGCTATAATGATATTATGGCACCGGGATTTAACAATGCATTTTATACTAAAGCCAATTTGATCAGCGGTAATGCCAATGCTGAACACAAAGTAGCTGTTTTTTCTGATCCATTGTGTCCGTTTTGTCGCCGTTTTGCTCCTGAAGCACTCGCTTATATGGCAAAATATCCTAAAACATTTGCGGTCTATTATTATCATTTCCCCCTTGCACAGCTCCATCCTGCGTCTGTGAGCCTCTGTAAAGCGGCAATTGCGGCAGAACAAAATGGTATCGATGACGTTACCTTAAAGATGTACCAAGTAGATGTTAATGCCAATGAAAAAGATGATCAAAAAATTCTTGATGCTTTTAATAAGACATTTAAAACAAAACTCACTCTTGTTGATTTGAAACGTCCATCGGTACTTAAACAGTTTGAATTGGATCAAAAAACTGTGACTACGATGATGGTGAATGGCACACCTACCGTTTTCTTTGATGGACAAAAAGATCCTAAAAAAACAAAATATAAAGATGTAAAGGTACAATAATTGATGAAAAAACTCACCATCGCAACACGCGGAAGCAAACTCGCCCTTTGGCAATCGAACCATATAAAATCGGTTATTGAATCAGCACGAAGCGATATCGAGGTTGAACTCAAAATTATCATCACATCCGGAGATAAAATTCTTGATGTCCCTTTGGCAAAAATCGGAGGGAAAGGGTTGTTTCTTAAAGAGATCGAAGAAGCACTGCTCGCAGGAGAAGCACAAATGGCGGTTCATTCGCTCAAAGATGTCCCAACCGTGATGCCAGAGGGGTTACTACTTTCAGCTATTACGACACGTGAAGATGTCCGTGATGCGATGCTCTCTCAAAAATATCCTAATATCGCTTCATTACCTCAGGGTGCGGTTGTGGGGACTTCATCACTGCGTCGCCGTATGCAACTCATCAAAGAGCGTCCTGATTTGGTAATCAAAGATTTACGCGGTAACGTTGATACCCGTATCCGTAAACTCAAAGAGGGGGAATTTGATGCGATCATCCTTGCCTCTGCGGGGATTAACCGTCTTGGATTCGCCAATTTGGTAGAATATTTTTATCCTATTTCTCTCTCTGAAATGATTCCCGCGATGGGGCAGGGTGCATTAGGGATTGAGACGATTAATGAGCCGTGGGTGTTAGAGATTGCTCAGATGCTCGAAGATCATGACAGCCGTTTAGAGACGACGATTGAGCGTGAATTTGTCGATACTCTCCAAGGTGGGTGTCAAGTTCCTATCGGTGTGAGTGCACGTGTTTTAGACGATGGCAATGTTAGTGTCCGCTCAACCCTTGGGATGCCGGATGGGTCTGAAGTGATGGGAGAAGAGATCGTTGTTGCTCGCGATAACGTTAGCGGTGTGGGTGAGGCGATGGCGCGTCGTCTAATAGAAGAAGGTGCGATGGAGTTGTTAGCACGTGCCGAAGTTATGGCAGATGGGCATAAAGCATGACCCTCGCAAAAACGTTAGAGCTTTTAAAATCGCATAATGAATTGCGTGTTATTGATACGCCATTGGATATCCATTTGGAAATTCCCCATTTAGCGTATGCAGAAGTAAAAAAAACAGATGGGGGAAAAGCATTACTCTTTACCCACCCAATCGATAGCAAAAATGGAAAAAGTTTTACCGCTCCTGTCATTATGAATCTTTTTGGCTCGTATAAACGGACGGAACTTTTGTTTGGCCGTGATGTGGAGGGGGTTGCAACTGAGATTGAAAAACTGCTCCACATGAAACCGCCTCAAGGCTTTAAAGAAAAAATGGGGATGTTGAGCGATCTTTTCGCAATGAAAGAGATTTTCCCAAAAAAACTCAAAACTCGCGGGGCATGTCAAGAGGTAATCATTCAAGGAGATGATATTAATCTCTATGATTTACCGATTTTGACGACGTGGGAAGAGGACGGTGGTCCTTTTATTACGATGGGGCAGGTCTATACCCAAAGTTTGGATGGGAATATCGTTAATCTCGGGATGTATCGTCTCCAAGTCTATGATAAAAACCATTTGGGGATGCACTGGCAGATTCATAAAGACTCTTCTCACTTTTTTGATCAGTATCAACGTGCCGGTAAAAAAATGCCGGTCTCTATCGGTATCGGCGGTGATCCTCTCTATACATGGTGTGCGACGGCTCCATTGCCGTATGGGGTAAATGAGCTTCTTTTGTACGGTTTGATTAAAAAAGAGACGGTCAAATTGGTGCAATCAATCACAACACCGCTCTACATTCCGCACGATGTTGATTATGTGATTGAGGGGTGGGTTGATCCGGAAAAAATGGTTTTAGAAGGCCCTTTTGGAGATCATACCGGTTACTATACGCTGGCAGAACACTATCCAGCACTAGAAGTAAGTGCCATTACCCATACAAAAAAACCTCATTATTTGGCAACCGTTGTGGGGAAACCCCCGTTGGAAGACAAATACATGGGTTGGGCGACGGAACGGATTTTCTTACCACTTTTGAAAACCAATGCAGCCGATCTTATAGATTATCATATGCCGGAAAACGGTGTTTTTCATAATCTTATTTTGGCAAAAATGAAACCGTTGTACAAAGGGCACAGTAAACAATTTATGCACCTTTTTTGGGGTTCAGGGCAGATGAGTTTTGTCAAACACGCCCTTTTCTTTGGAGAAGATGCTCCAAAGCTCACCAATTACGAAGCATTAGCAACGTTTGCACTTAATCGCTTTATCCCAAAATGTCTCTTTATCTCCGAGGGGATTAGTGATGCATTGGATCATTCGAGCCCTGAGAGTTTGGTAGGGGGAAAATTGGGTGTTGATTTTACCGCTTCGTATGTTCTTAAAAAGCCTGAGATGATTGATAGTGAAGAGTTATTAAATCGAATTCGACCATTGATTCCTGAAATTCAAGGGGTGACTCAGTATATGCGTCATACCGCTAATCCGATTACGGTAATTAGTGTAAAGAAAAATCGTTCGTTTGGAAAAACAGCAATGATGTTGACTCCATTAGAATCTCTTTTGCGTATTGTTGTTATTGTTGATGAAGAGGATAATGATATCAACAACCCCTATATGCTGTTGTGGCGGGTAGCCAACAACATTGATGCACTTAGAGATATCTGTATTCAAGGATCATTAGTTTCTATTGATGGGACAACTAAGGGTTCCGTTGATGGTTTTGAGCGTGAATGGCCTGGAGATGTTTTATGTACTCAAACGGTTGTGCAAAAATTAAAAGAGTTGTCTCTTTGGGATTTAGAGTTAAGTTTTGAGAAAAAATATCAACTTTAAAGCTCTTTTTAGAGCTCATTTGGATAGATATTAAGCTATATATTATATTTACTAATGTAATATCAATGATTAGATTTCAATAGTATAAGGGAAATTGTATTGATGATAAAAATAAATATTTTTACAGTAGCGTTGCTGATTTCAGCATTCTCAACGTTGAATGCTGCAACCTATAAAGGGCAAAAAGTTTATATCGACTCATGTAAAGATTGTCACGGCGGTGGTCAAGCCATGGCAGGAGGTAAAAATACTCGCACATGGGAAAAAATTATGGATAAAAAAGGGGAACAGCTTGCCTCTATCCATTTGAATTCCAAAAAAGCGCAACCTTCTTGGGAATATTTTCAAGACAAGAAATTTACTAAAGATGCTAAACATCTTGAAGATTTTTTGACTGAGTATTCAAGAGATAGCGGTAATGTACCTGCTTGTAATTAGTATATCCTCTTTGTTACCGACTATCGGTAACACTTTCTAAACCAAACTTCGCTAAAATCCCCTAAATAATTTATATTCGGAGATACCATGGAAAAAATGTGGTCCGGACGTTTCACCCAAGATGCGTCAACACTTTTGGAAAAATTTAATGCCTCGATCATGTTTGATCAAAAATTATATCGTGAGGATATCGAAGGTTCAATCGCTCATGCACAGATGTTGACTCATCAAGGTATTTTGAATCATGAAGAACTTTCACTGATCGAGTCAGGTATGGCTCAGGTATTAAACGAAATCGAATCGGGTATTTTTGAATGGAAAATCGGGGATGAAGATCTCCACATGGCGATTGAAAAACGTCTTACCCATATCATCGGTGATGCAGGGAAAAAACTCCATACGGCGCGTAGCCGTAACGATCAGGTTGCTCTCGATTTCCGTCGCTATGTGCTTCGTAAAAACCGTGAAATTGTTGAGCAAATCAAAGCATTGATGACGGTAGTTGTGGATATTGCACGTGATCATACGACGACATTGCTTCCGGGGATGACCCATTTACAACATGCACAGCCGATTAACTTTGCATTCCATCTCCTTGCCTATGCCTCTATGTTTAAACGTGATTGTGAACGTTTTGAGAGTTCAGCGGAACGTAGTAACATCTCTCCTATCGGGTGTGCCGCATTGGCAGGTACTCCGCACAATATCAACCGTGAAATGACGGCTCAGTTGCTTGGATTCGACTCTGTAAGTATCAATTGTCTCGATACCGTGAGTGATCGTGATTTTGCTTTGGAAATTTTGTTTAATATTTCGACGCTCATGATGCATATTTCCCGTTTGGCGGAAGAGATTATCCTTTGGTCGAGCTATGAGTTCCGATTCGTTGAACTCTCCGATCAATACTCCACCGGAAGCTCTATCATGCCGCAAAAGAAAAATCCCGATGTACCGGAGCTTCTACGCGGTAAAACGGGTCGTGTTTTTGGTAATTTGATGGGTCTTTTAACGGTGATGAAAGGGTTGCCACTCGCCTATAATAAAGATACCCAAGAGGATAAAGAGGGGGTGTTTGACAGTATTGAAACGGCTGAAATCTCTCTTGAAATCTTGCGCGAAGCCCTTAAAACGATGACGATTAAACCTCAAAACATGGCTCGTGCTTGCAAGCTTGGGCATTTGAGTGCGACCGATTTGGCAGATTATTTGGTAGAACACTGTGACGTTCCGTTTCGTGAAGCGCACCACATCACGGGACGTGCGGTTGCTCGTGCCGAAGTATTGGGAATCGATTTGAGTGATATTGCCTACAGTGAACTTCACGCTATCGACAGCCGTATCAAAGAGGACGTTATCCCTTATTTAGCAATTGAACATTCGATGAATGCTCGCGTATCGCAAGGGGGAACAGCGGAAGTGCGCACACTAGAGCAAATTATCTATTTTGATCACTTTTTAAAGGATGTAAAACTATGAAAATCACTGTAAGTCATCTAAATGAGATGAAGTTTGAGGCTAAAACTGAAAAAAGCAGTTTTATTATCGATTGTCCTCAAATCTCTCCGATTGAGTATTTTTTGAGCGGATTGATCGGATGTACTGCTACCGATATCGTTATGCTTCCTCAAAAGTCAGGTAATAGTGTTAAAAATCTGAGTGTATCGGGTGAAGTAGTTCGAAATGAAACCCCGCCGCGAAAGTTTAATACATTGCATTTGGAATACTCTTTTGATTCGGATGCGGATGATACTACCGCTGCTCGTTGGGTAATGGCAAGTGTTGAAACCTATTGCTCAACGATCAATACGATCCGCGATACTACCACAATTACGTACACAATCATCCATAATGGGGAGACCATTTGTGAAAATGAAGCGATGATTAGTGGTGGCGGAAGTGATGTTGATTTCGGCAATCTTCAAGGGTGTAATGCGTAAGTAATTGATTTTATACAGTCGGTTTATTACTCGTCATCCTCGGGCTTGACCCGGGGATCCATCCCTATTAAAGAAAGCTGGATTCCCGCCTACGCGGGAATGACGATTGGGTTAAAAGAAATCTTTCGGATCAGCATCCGCAAAATGCCCCCATTTGAGTTTTGCTCCGCCGAGGATATGGAAGTGGAGATGTCCTACCTCTTGCCCTCCGTTTTCACCGATATTGCTGATGATACGGTATCCGCTTTGATCTATTCCCAATTCACGAGCAACTTCTTGCATAAATGAGCCCATTTTCCCCATTAGCCCTTCCGGAATATCATTAAAACTGTTATAATGCGTTTTTGGAATAACCAATACATGCACCGGTGCTTTTGGATTGATGTCATGAAAAGCAAAGAAGTTTTCATCTTCTTTTACCAGATTAGATGGGATTTCACGATTGATTATTTTACAAAATATACACATAGTAAACCTCTTTTTTAACCACATTGTAGCATACAGCGCTCGCCTTGAAGCTTATTGTAAAAGAGATTTCACTATAATAACCCTATATAATGAATGATGGAGACATGGCTTTGGAAGAGTGGTACAACGCTATCAAAACAGCCGATACAATTGATAAAATTGAAGAGATTCGGATTGCGATTTTTGGAAAAAAAGGGATTATGAACGCGGAATTTGCCCGTATGAAAGATATCCCCGATGCTGAAAAAGGGACATTTGCCAAAGAGCTCAATATCCATAAAGAGGGACTGAATGCATTGCTTGTTGACCGAAAACTTTTTTTGGCGATGGAGCATCTTAATGCAACAATGAAAGCTGAAGCGGTAGATGTAAGTCTTTTTTCACCAACGAGTGAACGTGGAGCGCTGCATCCTGTGATGGAGACGATGGATAGAATCGTTGAATATTTCACTGCTATGAATTTTGCGGTTCATACCGGACCGATGGTGGAGGATGATTTTCATAATTTTGAAGCGTTAAATCTCCCTAAATACCATCCGGCACGTGATATGCAAGATACTTTTTATTTTGCTGATGGAAAGCTTTTGCGTACTCATACGTCACCGGTTCAAATCCGTACGATGATGGCAACAAAACCACCTATTCGTATGATTGCACCGGGTTCGGTATTTCGTCGCGATTATGATATTACCCATACACCGATGTTTCATCAAGTAGAGGGACTAGTGGTCGAAGATGAGGGTAAAGTTTCGTTTGCCAATCTCAAATTTATCCTCGAAGATTTTCTTAAAACGATGTTCGGTGATGTCGATGTCCGTTTCCGTCCGAGCTTTTTCCCTTTCACGGAACCTTCTGCTGAAGTCGATATTAGCTGTATTTTTTGTGGCGGTGAAGGGTGTCGAGTATGTTCTCGAACCGGTTGGCTCGAAGTGCTTGGTTGTGGGATTGTTGATCCCAATGTTTTTAAAGCGGTTGGGTATGAGAATGTGAGCGGATACGCGTTTGGATTGGGTGTTGAGCGGTTTGCAATGCTCATCCACCGTATCGGCGATTTACGCTCACTGTTTGAAGGTGATGTTAGATTATTGGAGCAGTTTAGATGATCGTTACAAAAAATTGGTTAAATGAGTGGATTGATCTTTCATCCGTAACAACAGAACAGTTGCTCAAAACGTTTAACAGTATCGGACTCGAAGTTGATTCGCATGAGGCGATGAATGTTCCAAACGGTGTTGTTATCGGATTTGTTGAGGGGTGTGAAAAGCATCCAGATGCTGATAAACTCAATGTTTGTCAAGTCAATGTCGGTAGTGAAGTACGTCAAATTGTGTGCGGAGCGTCCAATGTTCGTGCCGGAATTTATGTTGCGGTTGCTACTGTTGGTGCTGAGCTTCCCGGTGGATTAACGATTAAAGAAGCAGTATTGCGCGGTGTCGATTCGCATGGGATGATTTGCTCTTCCAAAGAGATTGGATTGCCGAGTACCGGTGAGGGGATTATGATTCTCGATGGTAGTATCGGTGAATTGGTATGCGGTAAAAATCTGAATACCTATGAGCCATTTTGCGATGATATTATCGAGATTGAACTTACCGCTAATCGTGGAGACTGTTTAAGTATACATGGAGTTGCACGTGATTTGGGTGCAGCATTAAATAAAGAGTTACGTGAGCGTAAAACAAAAGTTGAACCTGATGGACGTCTAGGAATAGGGCGTATTTTACAGTTGCAACATCAAGAGACCTATGATGTCGGATTATTGTATGGAGCGGTTGATGTAAAAGCGTTAAGTGTACCGTTTATTGTGGCACTTCGTATGGCGATTTTAGGTGAGAGTTATCCGAATGTGATGATTACCTTACTCAAATATGCAACCCACAGTAGTGGAGTTATTTTACGCGCCTATCCTTTTAACGCTTTGGAAGAAACATCTGGCGGTAAATCGATGATTACCTTGAAACGTGATGAAAACGGTTATGCGGCACTCTATGGTAAAACAAATCTCTCTATTGTGGGTGTGTCTCAAAACCACGATACCCGTTTTGAAGAAACAGAAGGTTTGGCAATTATCGAAGCGAGTTATATCCCACCTGAAATTATTGCTAAAAAAATGTTTGAGACAAAAATAGAGAGTTGTCCCCACTATTATCACACTTCACGCGGCTCTGAGCCATCTCTAAAATATGGTATACAATACGGTATGGAACTTTTAGAAAAGTATTCAAATTCAACCTTATACGGCGGTTATTTGGAACTTGAATCACCCCGTGAGACTCGTATTGTGACGATGGATGAAGAGGAGTTTGAATCGTTTATCGGAATGAAAATTGACAAAACAAAATTGACCCAAATTTTGAAAAATCTTGGAATGAGTATTAGTAAACCGAAAACCTCTTCATTTGCGATTTCGATCCCTTCATTTCGACATGATATCGTGAATAAACAAGACATTGTTGAAGAGATTGTCCGTATTGTCGGAATCGATAATATCCCCTCTAAACCGCTTTTATTTTCCGAAAGTAATCAACATACAGCTGATTTAGAGAGTTATAAAAAAGTTCGACTCTATCGTCAACGTTCAGCTCAAAGCGGCTTTTTTGAATCGGTCCATTTTGTCTTTAATGAACGAAGTGTGTGTGAACGTTTTGGTTTTGCGTGTACAGCACACAATCAAGAGCTTTTAAATCCTATTACAGCAAATTTTGATACCCTTCGTCCAACGCTTCTTATCGGGCTTTTGAATTCGGCAAGTGCGAATGTAAAAGTAAACCAAAAAAAGATTGCGCTATTTGAGAGTGGTATGGTATTCGATACTAATCGTGCTGAGAGTAAACGTATCGGTTTTATCCTTAGTGGTGCGTGTGAAGGGGATAAAATCTCGAACAGCGGTAAAGCATCTTCCGTCGATTTGGCCTATTTTGTCCAAAAGGTAGCCGATATTGTCGGTTCATTCGAGATGAAAGAAACTACCCCGACCCATTCGTTGGCACACCCTTATATGGCAGCAAAAGTGATGATTAACGGGAGTGTTGCCGGAGAGATATTCCGTCTTCATCCGAGTATCGAAAGTGAATTTGACCTCTCTACGACGTTTATGTGTGAATTAGAGATGGATTGTTTGCCTTACGGACTTATCCAAGCACAACCGTATTCAAAATATCAAGCCTCTTTTAGAGATTTGAGTTTGATGGTTCCAAAAACATTAACTTATGAAGCAATCAAAGAGGTTATTTCTAAACATTCGAGCGCTGATATTAAACGTTTTTATCCTGTAGATCGTTACAGTTCTGAAAGTTTAGGTGAGAGTGTTAGTCTGAGTTTACGTTTTGTATTGCAATCGGATGAAAAAACACTTGAAGAAGAAGAGATTACTACATCGATAGAGTGGATATTGACCGCTTTGAGAGAAGAGCTAGGGGTAAGTTTGCGATGATGCGTGCCAAGGTAACTGCCAGTGAATCTTTTGCATTAGTTACGGATGCTATTGCACCGGATAAGTCGATTTCGCACCGTTGTGCAATGTTCGCTGTTTTAGCAGAGGGGGAGAGCCGTATTGAAAATTTTCTTCGAGCGGAAGATACCCTTAACACGCTAAAGATTGTCGGTCATTTAGGGGCGAAAATCACTGATGACGGCTCTGTTATCACTATCCAATCCAACGGGATTCAAGAGAGCCCTGAGATTCTCGATTGTGGCAATTCTGGGACAGGGATGCGCCTTTTTTGTGGGCTTCTTAGCTCTGCAAATGGTCATTTTATCCTTAGTGGAGATGAGTACCTCAAACGTCGTCCGATGAAGCGGGTAACCCAGCCGTTACGTTCTATCGGAGCACAGCTCGATGGACGCAATAACGGTGATCTCGCCCCTCTCTCCATTCGCGGTGCGTCACTCAAAGCATTTGATTATACCTCCCCTATCGCGTCGGCACAGGTGAAAAGTGCGATGATGTTAGCAGCACTCCGCTCTGATGGTATTTGTACGTTTCGTGAACCGGAATTGAGCCGTGATCATACGGAACGGATGCTTCGCGGAATGGGTGCTCGTGTAGAAGTAAACGGTTTAGAGACTAAGATTTGGCCTTTAGAAAAGCCCCTTCAACCATTAAAAATTCGTGTCCCTGCTGATCCCTCCAGTGCCTTTTTCTTTGCCGTTGCCGCAGCGATTACCCCTAATTCGAGTGTGGTGATTGAGGGAGTTACCCTCAATCCCACCCGTATCGAAGCATTTAAAGTTTTGGAGAAAATGGGTGCGGATATTACCTATACTTTGAATGATGAGACCTATGAGCCTGTTGGAACAATCAGCGTGAAATACGCGCCACTCAAAGCGGTTGTGGTGGAAGAAAATATCTCATGGTTGATTGATGAACTTCCCGCACTCTCTATCGCTATGGCGTGTGCCGAGGGGAAAAGTATCATCAAAAACGCTGAGGAGTTGCGGGTCAAAGAATCAGACCGTATCAAAACGGTGGTGGATAATCTCAACCTTTGCGGTATTGAAACAGAAGAGTATAGCGATGGATATGCAGTTGTCGGTGGAACCTTACAATCTGCCGTTGTGAACAGTTATGGGGATCACCGTATTGCGATGAGTTTTTTGATTGCCGGATTACGTTGCGGTATGGAAGTGGAAGATATTGAGTGTATTAATACCTCTTTCCCAAACTTTTTTGAACTCTTAGGAGAATGTACTAAGGTTGAAAAATGAAAATAGAGTTGGCGGAGAGTTATGGATTTTGTTTCGGAGTGAAACGGGCAATTAAGATTGCTGAGGAGAACAAAAATTCTGCAACCTATGGTCCACTCATCCATAATGCCAACGAGATTGAGAGGCTTAAACGTGATTTTAACGTTGCGTTGAGTGAAAACTTAGATAGCTTTAAATCGGGAGATACTGCCGTTATACGGACGCACGGAATACCTAAAGAGGAGTTGTCTCTTTTAAAACAGCGTGAAGTCAATGTCATTGATGCTACATGCCCCTATGTGACCAAACCGCAGCAAATCTGCGAAGAGATGAGCTCACAAGGGTATGACATCGTCATTTTCGGAGATGAGGCTCACCCTGAGATAAAAGGGGTAAAAAGCTACGGAGAAACACATGTTTATGTGGTCAACAGTGCGGATGAAGTAGATGCTCTCCGCTTGCGTGAAAAAGTGGCTACGGTTGCCCAAACGACCCGTAAAGTAGAAGATTATCAACAAATCGTTGCTAAATTAATGGCGAAGCATAAAGAGGTACGTGTTTTTAATACCATTTGTAATGCAACCTTTGATAATCAAGATGCGGCCTATAAACTTGCAAAAGAAGCAGATATTATGATTGTTATAGGTGGAAAGAATTCATCGAATACCAAACAACTCCATTCGATTGCCAAAGATCAATGTTCTGACAGTTACCATATCGAAACACCTGAAGAGATTGATGTTGCATGGTTTGTCGGTAAAATTTTTTGCGGTATCAGTGCCGGTGCATCGACCCCTGATTGGATTATACAATCCGTTATTGAGCGAATTCAACAAATTTCTCACTCTTAATTTTTCTCCTTTTTTATCGAAAAAAAAGCATTTCTACGCTATAATCAACCAATTTTTAGTAACAAGGGAATAGGCATGGCGTTCGATAACGAAGCGTATGAAGAAGAAAATTTTGCTGAAATGCTGGAGGCATCGTTCAAAGAGCAAGAATCCACACGCATTACAGAGGGTGAAGTTGTAGAGATTCAAGAGGGTGATAACCGTGCATTAGTAGGTGTTGGCGAAAAACTTGAAGGGATTCTTCCACTCGATGAGATCCGTGATGCAGAGGGCAAACTTCTTTTTAACGTTGGTGATAAAATCACCGTTATGGTAATGGGACACTACAATGAGCGTCCAAAAATTTCATACAAAAAAGTGTTGGAACAAGAGAAAACTTTGGCATTTATCAATGCACACAAAGAAGATTTTGAATCGGTTGTGATCGAAGCACTCGTGACCAAGAAAAATAAAGGTGGCTATTTGCTTGAAGCAGATGATGTTCACTTTTTCCTTCCACGCTCACTCGCAGCGTTCAAAGATACCGATCAAGTAGTCGGTAAAACGATCAAAGCACAAGTGGTTAAAGTAGACCCTGCTGAAGCATCGATTGTTGTTTCTCGTCGTAAACTTTTTAATGATGAGCGTAAACGTAAAAAAGAGGTTATTGATGCATTGATGGAAGAGGGTAAAATTATCCAAGGTACCGTCAAAAAAATCACTAGCTACGGAATGTTCGTTGATGTTGGCGGCATTGACGGTTTGGTTCACTACAATGAAATCAGTTACAAAGGTCCTGTGAACCCATCAAAACTTTATAAAGAGGGTGATGCGGTTACCGTAAAAGCGATTGCGTATGATAAAGACAAACGTCACCTTTCACTCTCAATCAAAGCGGTTCAATCGGATCCATGGAAAGAGGTTGAAGAGGCATTGGAAGAGGGTGATACTATCACCGTTACCGTTAGCAACATCGAACCGTACGGTATTTTTGTCGATCTTGGAAACGATATCGAAGGTTTCTTACATGTTTCAGAAATCACATGGGATAAAAATATTAAACACCCTAAAGATTATTTGACATTGGGTCAAGAGATTGACGTTGAAGTAATCGAAATCAACTCAAATACTCATAAATTACGTGTATCGTACAAACGTCTTCAACCGAAACCGTTTGAAGAGTTCATGAAAAAAACTCGTGAGGGTGATGTTGTTAAAGGGACGGTAACGTCGTTGACCGATTTTGGTGCATTTATCAAAGTGGGTGGCGTTGAAGGGTTGTTGCACAACCAAGATCTCTCATGGGACAAAAACGCCAAATGTAAAGAGAGCCTCAAAGTAGGTGATGAGATTGAAGTTAAAATAGCTAAAATCAATACCGAAGATGAAAAAATTTCATTGAACCGTAAAGCATTGGATGAGAGCCCGATCGATAAATTTGCTGCTACCCATAAAATGAATGAAGTTTTGAGTGCAACGGTACGTGATATTAAAGATTTCGGTGTATTCGTATCATTAGAGGGTGGTGTTGATGCATTAATCCGTAACGAAGATTTATTACCGATGACTCCGGAAGAACTTACTATTGGACAAGTAATCGATGCAGCTATCATGGTTATCGATGCTAAACGTGACCGTATCCGTCTCTCTGTACGTAAATTGGAACGTTTAAAAGATCAAGAGATGCTCAATGAAATTAATGATGATGAGAGCAACAGTCTTGGTGATTTGATTAAAGACAAATTGAAATAATTTTATGCGACGCGCTGCTTATTGGCTGTTTCCTATAATAGCTATAGCGGTTGCCATTTTTATTGTCGTTTTTATGGTTCAAATTAATCCCTCTTCATCTTTGGAGAGTGAAACTGCTCATGAAAACGACACTAATGTTTCAGTCTCTACCAATGAAGAAGCTCCGGGTTGGCTGAAACGTTTAAAGCTAACTACGGATACGGGATATGCTTATCCGGTTAATGATGTTTCACTTGAAACTGATTCCGGTTCTCTCGATTCAAAAGTTAAAAGATATCGTCTTATTGTAAATTTAAAAGACTCTTATGAGTTTTTTTGTTTAAAGCAAGAGCTTAAAAACACCACATTCTCCTATCTCTTAAATCAGAATGGTGAATCTATGAGTGTTGTAATCGATTCCAATGACGATACAGGACTTACCAATCTTGTATCAAAACTCAAAACCTATCAAATCACGGCAACACTTTCGCCGTATAAAGAGGATTAACCCGATGGAAAAATTAAAAATTGTCGTATGTGATCACATTCATGAAGAGGGTTTGAATCTTCTTCGTCGTGACGATAAAATTGAAATGATTTTTGCTGCCGATATGGATAAAACGGCTCTACTCGATGTTATTGCAACAGCCGATGTTGCGATTACACGAAGCTCTACCGATGTTGATGAAAAATTTATCAATGCCGTTAAAGGGAAAATGAAAGCAATCGTTCGTGCCGGTGTCGGTGTCGATAATGTTGATATTCCGGGATGTTCAAAAGAGGGAATTATCGTGATGAACGTCCCTACGGCGAATACTATTGCAGCGGTCGAACTTACTATGACTCACATGCTCTCTTGTATGCGTATGTTCCCGTACTCTCACGATCATTTGAAAAATCAACGTATCTGGAAACGTGAAAAATGGTACGGATATGAGTTAAAAGGGAAAAAACTCGGTGTTATCGGTTTCGGTAATATCGGTAGTCGTGTCGGTATCCGCTCGAAAGCATTTGAGATGGATGTTATCGCGTATGACCCCTATATCCACCCATCAAAAGCAACCGATGTTGGTGTTAAATATACCACTAATTTTGATGATATTTTGGCGTGTGACATCATCACTATCCATACTCCGAAAAATAAAGAGACTATTGGAATGATCGGAGAAGATCAAATCGCAAAAATGAAAGACGGTGTTGTTCTTATCAACTGTGCTCGTGGTGGATTGTATGATGAAGATGCCCTCTATAACGGTCTAAAATCAGGAAAAATCCGTTTTGCTGGGATTGATGTATTTAACAAAGAGCCTGCTACTAGCAACAAACTTCTCGATTTGGATAACATTTGTGTTTCTCCACATTTGGGTGCGAATACGTTTGAATCTCAACTCGGTATCGCTCTTGAAGCGGCGCAGCAAGCGATTGAAGCGGCAAAAGGTATCGCTTATCCTCATGCATTGAATCTCCCTATCGATGAGACAAAGATTCCATCGTTTGTGAAACCGTTTTTAGAAATGGGTCAAAAAGTGGGCTTCTTGGCATCACAAATTAACAAAGCACCTATCGTCTCTATCAAAGTAAGCGGTCGCGGTGATATCGCTGAGTACGTGAACTCATTGGCAACGTTCGTCACCGTAGGGGCATTGGCTGAAACATCAGGTGAGACCATCAACTACGTTAATGCCGATTTCGTAGCATCTGAGCGCGGTATCAAAATAGAAACAGAAGAGCTTCCGGAAAGCCCTGTGTATAAAAATCTTGTAACGGTTCGTTTGACTACCGATAAAGACGTTATCGAAATCAGCGCAACGATGTTTGGTGATGATGTCCAACGTATCGTGGATATCAACGGTTTTGGTGTAGATGTTGAACCGAAAGGGAACATGATTCTTTTCAAAAATACCGATGTTCCTGGGGTTATCGGACAAGTAGGGACAATGCTTGGCGCTCATAACGTCAACATCGCCGATTTTCGTTTGGGACGTAACAAAAGTGGTGAAGCGTTAGCGGTTATCATGGTCGATTCTGCCGTTAGCGATAAAACTCTTAAAGAACTTTCAGCCCTTAACGCGTGTATTAGCGTCTCTTACGCTCGCATTTAAATCTTTCCTCTTTGAGGAAAAGATTCTTCATAATATCCATATCTATCAGCAACCAAACAGCAAAACACTAGTAAAATTAAATAATGTCTTATCTTTTTGTTTTCTCTATTAACAATTTAAAGATTGCACCTCTTAAAATAATGGGCAGAAGTGGAGAAACGTATGGCAAAACGACAAGTTGTGAAAGTTCCTGCACAAATAAAAGACTCAACTCCTCAATTTCCTATCGTCGGTATCGGTGCCTCAGCAGGGGGGTTGGCGGCGTTTGAAAATTTCTTTTCCGGCATGCCTTTAGAAGATAATCCGAATATGGCTTTTGTCTTGGTACAGCACCTCTCACCTGATCATGTCAGTATCCTCGCTGAGATTATACGTCGTTATACCCGTATGGCGGTTTTCGAAGTGGAAGAGGGGATGAAGGTGGAGATTAATTGTGTTTATGTCATCCCTCCGGGGTATGATATGGCTTTTTTAAACGGTAAGCTCCAGTTACTTGAACCCTCACTATCACGTTCTCCCCATCTTCCTATCGATTTTTTCTTTCACTCTTTAGCTCAAGATCAGCATGAACACTCTATCGGGATTATCCTCTCCGGTAGCGGAAGTGATGGGACACAAGGGATAAAGGCGATTAAAGAAGTGGGAGGATTGGTGCTTGTCCAAACTCCTGAAACGACCGAATATGATAGTATGCCACGCAGTGCGATAGCAACCGATTTGGTCGATTATATCCTCCCTCCCTCAGCAATGCCGAATCAATTGATAGCTTATAGGGCACATACGGCTCGACATAGTATGCTCAATGAATCCCTCCCAAAATCGCAAAATATACTCGATAAGATTTTTATATTATTGCGCGCTCAGACGGGGCATGATTTTTCCCAATACAAGCCTAATACTATCCTACGGCGTATTGAGCGACGGCTTGTTATTTGTCAGATTGATGAGATGGGAAAATACGTCAAATATTTGCAGCAATCACCCGATGAAGTCAAAGCATTATTTCATGATTTGTTGATTGGAGTCACTAACTTTTTTCGCGATTCAGAGGCTTTTGTAGCGTTAAGAGAGGAGATTATCCCCAAGCTTTTTATCTCCGGAAAAGTGATTCGTGTGTGGAGTGTCGCGTGTTCATCGGGGGAAGAGGCATATTCTATCGCTATATTAATCAAAGAGTATATGGAAGAGACGAAACACAACGTTGCAGTGCAGATATTTGCGACCGATATTGATATCCGTTCCATAGAGATAGCGCGTGCAGGCTTCTATCCTGAGAGCATTGCTTCTAACATTTCGCCTGAGCGATTATCCCGTTTTTTTGTCCCTGAATCTGGAGGATACCGTATCCATAAAAGTATTCGCGATATGTTGATATTTTCCGAACACAGTGTCATTAAAGACCCTCCGTTTTCGAAGCTAGATCTCATTTGTTGCCGTAATCTTTTGATTTACATGAATTTTGATCTCCAAAGAAGATTGATACCGTTGTTTCATTATGCGCTAAATCCTGGTGGAACTCTTTTTTTAGGTTCATCTGAGACTATTGGTGAATTTAGTGATCTCTTTAGTATCGTAGATCAGAAATCCAAACTCTATCAACGTAAAATCGGTTCTATCCGAGGAGAGTATATATCAGTGAGTCGTCCATTTCCGAGTTCGATACACGTAACGCTTCCAGCTGGAATCGACAATGCGCCTAAACATACAAAAGTATCGATGCGTGAGATGATGGAACAGGCACTTTTGTCTCATATTCCTCTCTCAGGTGCTATCATAAAAGAGGATGGTGATATTCTCTATCTACATGGTCGTACTGGAAGGTATTTGGAACCGCAAGCGGGTGAAGCAGGCGCTATGAACATCTTTAAAATGGCACGTGAAGAGTTACGTCGTGAACTCTCTATGGCACTTCATAAAGCAATAGTGAGCCATGAAAATATCCATTATCCGAATCTATGCGTACAAAATAACGGTCTATTTAGTTCAGTGAATCTTACCGTCCGTTTTCTCTCAACATACGGTGAAAATGACCTCTCTCTCTATCTTGTCGTGTTTGAGGAGATTCCCTTTGTATCGATAGAGATTGGTAATGAACCAGAGAACAAAGAGGAGAGCAGACGTATTTCTCTTCTTACACAAGAGCTTTATGATCAAGAGACATTTCTAAAAATTGCCAATCAAAAACTGCAAACCTCCAATGAGGAGTTAAAATCGTTTAATGAAGAGATGCAATCACTCAATGAGGAGTTGCAATCGACGAACGAAGAGTTGGAAACCTCCAAAGAGGAGCTTCAATCGGTCAATGAAGAACTCTCTACCGTCAATGCCGAACTGCAAAGCAAAGTTGCCGATCTCTCACGAGCCAATAATGATATGAACAACCTCTTAGCCGGTACGAATGTCGGTACGGTTTTTGTCGATCATCAACTTTGCATTATGCGTTTTACCCCTGCTATTACCAAAATCATCCATCTGATTTTAAGTGATATTGGACGACCGGTAGGGCATATTGTCTCGAATTTGATTGGTTATAATAGTTTGGTGAGCGATACGAGGAATGTTTTGGATACACTGATTCCTAAAGAGGTAGAGGTGTGTACCACAGAGGGTGGGTGCTATTCGATGCGGATTCAGCCTTATCGTACATTGGAAAATGTTATCGAGGGTGCGGTTATCACTTTTATCGATATCACCGAGATTGTGAAGCTACGAGAGGCTCTTAAAATAGCCAATGAACTCTCCAGTTTAACGAATAAGGAACACCTAAGATAGGAGTTGTAATGGCAAAAGAGACGTTAACGAAAGCGCAACTATTACGACAAAAAGCTGAAGCTATCGTATCGGCATATCCCGTTGATTTGAATGAGTCGTTTTCGCCCGAAAAAACGGCACAAATAGTTCATGAACTCCAAGTACATCAGATCGAATTGGAGATGCAAAATGATGAACTGCGCAGTGTTCACAATGAGCTTATAGAGCAGAAGGAACGTTATTTCGATCTTTATGATTTAGCACCGGTCGGATATGTGACCCTAAGTAAAGAGTGGCAGATTATTGAAGCCAATTTGACGGCATCATCATTATTAGGAAGTGGTCGTAATCAGCTGATACACCAACCATTTTCCCGTTATATTTATGCAGAAGATCAAGATAATTTTTATCTGTGCAGACAAAAGTTTTTGGAAACACGGATAAAGCACTCTTGCGATATACGTCTTTTGCGAAAAGGGGCAAATTACTTTTGGGCACTCATCATTGTAGATTCGGATAATCATGATGACAGTGGTGGTGCTAGAATTCGTATGGCGATTAGTGATATTACCGATAAAAAAAGCTATGAGGATAGGTTGTATCGTATCGGTCAATACGATTCACTCACCAATCTACCCAATCGCCTTTTGTTATCGGATCGTCTCCATCAGGCCATGGGGCAAGCCCTGCGATACGAGCGTAAATTAGCGGTTATTTACCTCGATTTGGATGGTTTTAAAGAGATCAATGATACTTACGGTCACGATATCGGGGATCAGGTTTTGATTATGCTCGCTGAGAAGATGCATAATATTCTTCGTGAAGGTGATACGATAGCCAGACTCGGTGGAGATGAATTTGTTGCCCTTTTGCTGAACTTGGGGCGGATAGAAGAAGCTATACCGATGTTGAAGCGCTTTTTGGATATTACGAATGAGCCGTTGGAAATAGAGACTCATATTTTGCAAGTAAGTGCAAGTTTGGGGGTCACTTTTTTTCCGCAAGCGGAAAATGTAGATGCTGATTTATTACTTCGTCAAGCCGATCAAGCGATGTATCAAGCAAAGATATCGGGGAGAAATCGTTACCATACTTTTGATATTCAACAAGATAGTGTTCTTAGAGAGCGGTATGAATTGATTGAAATTATCCGTTATGCGATTCAAACACACCAATTTATCCTCTACTATCAACCCAAAGTCAATATGAAAACGGGAGCAGTTATCGGTACCGAAGCCCTGATACGATGGAACCATCCCAGTAGAGGTCTTTTAGAACCATCCTCTTTTTTACCTATTATAGAAGGTACTTCTCTTTGTGTTGAGATGGGAGAGTGGGTTATCGATGCTACCTTGACCCAAATAGAGCTCTGGCAGAGCGAGGGGCTTAGTATTGAAGTGAGTGTTAATATCGGTGCACAACAACTGCAAGAAGATAATTTTTTACAGCGATTACAAGAGATTTTAGAACAACATCCTAAGGTTAGCCCCAGCTGTTTAACACTGGAGATTTTAGAGACCAGTAAAATAGAGAATCTCCATCGAACGACTGAAATTATTCAAGCGTGTCGAGCGTTTGGGATACTTTTTTCCCTCGATGATTTCGGTACGGGGTACTCCTCTCTCACCTATCTTCAACGTCTCCCTATTTCTACGATTAAAATAGATCAAAGTTTTATACGAGATATGCTCAATAATGTAGACGATATAACTATTCTCTCAGGAATCATCAGCTTAGGGAAAGCTTTTCATCTCGATATTATCGCTGAGGGGGTAGAGACGATGGAACATGGAGAACTTTTGTTATCTATGGGGTGTGAACTTGCCCAAGGGTATGCTATCGCTCATCCTATGCCTCCCGATGAGTTTGTACGATGGTTTGCTACTTGGCAACCCTATCCATCATGGAGAGAAATATCGAAAAAATGAGTTCTTTATACTTTCTTGATACCTCTTGGTACTATCTTGAGACTTCACTGATAAAAATCAACCTATAATCTATGTCATAGAAATCCTAATCTAAAGGGACGTTATGACGTTACAAGAACGAATTAAAAGTGAGATGATGGTAATCAAATCACTCGGCGTTGTGTATGGAGATATCGGAACCAGTCCGATTTATACCTTTGCTGTTATTTTATTGTTGGTTCAACCGACAACCGAAACTATCTTTCAAATCTTATCGATGGTATTTTGGACGATGCTGATGTTGGTTACTGTCCAATACGCATGGTTAGCCACCAGCCTCTCCAAACGGGGTGAAGGGGGGACGGTTGTGTTAGTACAGCTCTTGCTCCCCTACCTCAAAGGGACGCGTGTTATCGCTTTGGTCGGAGCATTGGGCTTTTTGGGCATCTCATTGCTAATCGGGGATGGGGTTATCACCCCCGCCATCAGTATTCTCAGCTCCGTTGAGGGGATAGCACTCATCCCCGGATACGAAGATACCCCCAAAATTACATTACTCCTCATCGCAGCGGGGATCGCATTTGCCCTCTTTGCCGTTCAGAAAAAAGGGGTCGAAAAGGTCGCCAGTGCATTCGGTCCCATCATGGTCGTGTGGTTTTTTGCCCTTGCCTTAGGGGGTGGGTATTATCTACTGCAATCTCCCGAAGTGTTAAAGGCGATCTCACCGTTGTATGCAATTGAATTTATCGCTCAACACCCTTATATCGCTTTTGTGGTGTTAGCCGATGTCCTCTTATGTGCGACGGGTGGTGAAGCGTTATATGCCGATATGGGGCATTTGGGTCGTCTTCCGATTCTCAAGGGGTGGTTGTTTGCCTCAGTAGCATTGCTCATCTCCTATTATGGTCAAGGGGCATTTTTGCTCTCCCATCCCGAAGCGGCAAAAGCGCCGTTTTTCGAACTCTATCACACTCTCGTTCCGAACTTATACGTTCCGATGCTTCTCTTAACCGTTATTGCCACGATTATCGCTTCTCAGGCGATGATAAGCGGTATTTTCTCCGTTCTCTATCAGGCGATGACCACCCGTATTTTCCCCCATTTCAATGTGAACTACACCTCCAATGAACTACGCAGTCAAATCTATGTCGGCTCAATCAACTGGTTTTTATTTATCTGCGTCGTCGCGATGCTCTTTATCTTCGGAGAATCGGGGAAACTGGCGGCGGCATACGGTCTCTCGGTTGCGGGGGCGATGAGTATTACGGGAGTGCTGATGAGTATGATTTTCATGTTTAAACGTCAATACTTCAAAATGGCTGTTTCCATTATCGCGGGACTTACGAGCTTAGTATTCTTCATCTCCTGTTGGCTCAAAATCCCACACGGCGGGTACTGGTCGCTCATTATCGCATCGGTTCCCCTCTTTATCGTAATCCTCTATACCCAAGGACAAAAACGGCTCTATGCCTCATTTGTCCCTATCGATAAAGAGCTTTTTTTGAGTGAATACCTCAAACGCTATGCACAAGGATTCCATATCGAGGGGACGGCGCTCTTTTTTGCCCGCAATGCCGATGCTATCCCCGCTTATATCTCGAAAACGATGTTTCAAAACGGAATCATCTATGAGCGCAACATCATCGTAACGGTTCACCCCTCGTATGAACCTCACGGAGTTATCAGTGAACTCTCTCCGATAGGAGAAGGGTTGGATTTGCTCAGTATCCGTCCGGGATATATGGAGACGTTGAACGTCGAAGCCCTTTTGCGGGAACGAAACATTGACGAGCGGACGATTTTTTACGGAGATGAAGAGATAGTCTCCGATAGCTTCCTATGGAAAATCTTTGCCTTTATCAAAGATGTTTCCCCTAATTTTGTCAGCTTCTACCATTTCCCGCATGAGAAATTGATTGGAGTAGCCCGTCGAGCGGAGATTTAGCGATGAGAGTATTAGCTTGTATTTTTCTAGGTGTGTCACTTTTTGGATCGGATTTTATCGCTGAAAGGTCAATGCAAACGGTTACACAAACACCTGAGGCTTTGATGTGGCAAGATGATGGGCAAGTTTCAGAACACAAAATGAGTTATAAAAGTGCCCTGAGCTATTGTGAATCACTTGGTCTAAATGATATGAATGATTGGCGCATGCCAACGCAACAAGAGTTATTTCGCCTTGTTGACACGCAACGTACACCGACAATTTTTCCGGTGTTTGCCCATACCGCAACAGAGTGTTATTGGAACATCTCTAAAGATCAAAATAACCGTATAGGTTCTATTGATTTTTCGACAGGAAAAAGTTTGAATACGGTGGGGATAGATCATACATGCTTTATTCGATGCGTCCGTAAGATAAAATAGAATATAATTGACGTATGTACCCGATTATCCCCCCATTTTTACTTTTACTATCTCTTTCCTTGATCTCCAAACTCTTTAATGAGGAGCTTCAACTGGTCAATATCGGGATGATTCATCTCATCCCTATCCTCTATGCCGCGATGATATTAGGGCGGAGAGACACTTTAATCGTCTCACTTGTTTCGGTACTATCCTTTAACTTTTTTTTTATCCCACCAACGTTTACGTTTACGGTACATGATATTCGCTATGTTTTCAGTTTTGCCATTATGATTACCGTCGGGCAAATCGTTTCATGGTTGAGCGAACGTGCCTCTATTGCCAAAGAATTAGAGACTTCTGAACGGCTTCAAGAGACTCTTTTAGGCTCATTATCGCATGAGCTACGAACACCTCTTGCCGCGATTATGGGGGCATCATCAGGGTTGCTCACCGAAGAGCTGGATTTAAATACGGAACAAAAAAAGGAGCTTTACCGTACGATTGATGAGGGGGCGAGTCGAATGCGACGGCTGATAGATAACCTCCTCGATACTGCCCGACTCCAAAGCGGTATGCTTAAACTCAAACTCCAAGAGTGCGATATACGTGAACTTTTAGGGAGTGCGTTATCGAAAACAGAACATATTTTTCCCGCAATGCTAACGATGAGTGACAATCTTAATTCACTGCAAGGGGACGCGATTCTAATCGAACAGGCTCTTTTTAATCTCCTTGAAAATGCCTTTAAATACGGTGATGCGGTCAATGTAGCAGTAGAACATCATCCGCAAGAGATAGTGATTCGTATCTGTAATACCGGCTCTATCCCCCCTGCACATGAAGCCTCTATGGCATGGAGAGCGTTTTCAAGACTGAGTAATGTCCGTGGCGAAGAGGGGATTGGATTGGGTCTGTATGTAGCGTATCGAATTGCTGCGATGCACGGCGGGAGTGTGGAGACGATGAGTGATGGAATACAATTTTGCGCGACGATGAAACTTCCATACAGGGGTGAGGGATGAAAGAGACGATTTTAATCATCGATGATGACAGTGCTATTCGCAAACTGCTCGAAGTGGCACTGGGTGCGGCTGGGTATCATCCGATAGCAATCGCGTCGGGTAAAGAGGCGCTCAATCGTGCGGCAATCGATGCACCCGCTCTCGTATTGCTCGATTTGGGATTGAGCGATATGGACGGCAAAGAGTTTCTCTCACGATTTCGAGAATGGAGTCAATCTCCCGTAATCGTCCTCTCTGCACGCTCTCATGAGAGTGAAAAAATAGCGGCACTAGAAGGGGGATGTGATGATTATCTTACTAAACCTTTCGGTACGGGTGAACTACTGGCTCGTATCAAAGCGGCACTTCGACGGCGCGGTATGGGGATGGGTGAGAGTGTATCAGGGCTGATAAGCGATAATCTCTCTTTGGACATCTCCTCACATACCGTGATGTTGGACAATCAAGAGTTAAAACTAACCCCCAAAGAGTTCGACCTCCTCAAAATCTTGATGCAAAATAGCGGAAAAGTCCTCACCCATGCATGGTTGCTCAAAGAGATATGGGGAATCGGATACCAAAACGAGACCCACTATCTACGGGTTTTTATCAACCAACTCCGTCAAAAGATTGAAACAGATTCGACCCGTCCGAAACGGATTATTACTGAGACAGGTATCGGGTATCGGTTTGTGGGGTAAGCTGATAAAGCCTTATTCACTTTACATTTTTCGACAGGCTCAGCGTGAATGGTGTTGCATTTTCTAAATGTGGGTGTATAGCGACTGTCTGCATTCCACCTCAGGAGAGCTAGAACGAGAGAAAAAGCAATGTGCAAAATTTGCACATACCACTAAATATGTTATACTAATTTGCATTGTTGATTTGATGCAATTTGAAAGGATATAGGATGATAAAAGAGGCAGATTTTGAACTTGTCAAACTGAAAGGATTGTTGGGATTTTAGGAGTTTTCTCCCCTTGCAGAACAAGGGGCATCCCGAAGGACAATTAGAGCGTTATTATAGTCCATATATGTTAAAAGTATTAAAGGATATTGGATGAGAAAAATCGGAAATTCCGAATTTTCTATCAAACCTACCAACTTTTTCCCGTCATTCCCGCGAAGGCGGGAATCCAGCTCTCTCTTTTGAATAAACTTCTTGCATAACTCTACTATATAATCCCGTTCGCCCTGAGCTCAAGGAAACATCGCTTAGCGAGCGGTACCCTTGTTTTGTCGAAGGGTGTTTCATTCATGGTTCGATAAACTCATCACGAACGAAAAAGCATGTTCTGAAAAAGTTTAATATATATTTTCGCTCAATTTGAAATCGATTCAAAAAGCAATGTGCAGAATTTGCACATTCCACTAAATATGTTATACTATTGCACATTTATAGGGATGGAGATTGCTTGCCAACGCTATTGAATCAAGACGGTTTCAAGTTCTTCTTTTACGCTAATGAACATGAACCAAAGCACATTCATGTAATGAAAAATGATGCGTTTGCCAAAATCGAGTTGGAAAATTTACGTATCGTCCAAAATTATTTAAAACCCAAAGAACTCAAAAGAGTGCTTGAAATTATTGAAGAGAATAAAAATGAATTTGAAAGGATATGGGATGAGTGGTTTAATTAAAGGGAAAGAAGTCCATTTTGATGAGTCATATTTACACGTTAAACTTGAAGATGATAGGATTATATCGACTCCGATTGAGTGGTATCAGCCTTTGAAAAAAGCAACACTTTCTCAACTTAAAAACTATAAACTTATTTGTATGAATACTGGTATAGAGTGGGAAGAGTTAGATTACCACCTAAATATTGAGAGTATGTTGGAACTATCAGATAGTAAAGTAGCTTAAATCATTTTTTTCCGTCATACTCTTTAGATGAGAAAAATCGGAAATTCCGATTTTTCTATCAAACCTACCAACTTTTTCCCGTCATTCCCGCGAAGGCGGGAATCCAGCTTTTCGCGTATATCTTTCAGTTTGCCATATAATTTCCTCAATGATTGAAAAAATGGTACAATAAATCTTATTTTATAATTGATTTTATTATAAAAAATAAAAATGGAAGTGTATAACATCAGTTTACATTCCACCTCAAGAGAGGTGGAACGAGAGAAGATGAGCGTATTATATCATTGGCTAAGAAAATCAATGAGATGAAAGGTATGTAAGTGATAGTAAAATTAAATGGTGGTTCAACAGATATACATATGATTTCATTAAATGATATGCGAAAACTTTCTGATAGTATTCAAAAAATATCTTATAACTATGAATTACAAAAATATGGAACTAAAAATCAAAATATTTATATCAAAGCCAATAGAGAAGGAAGCTTCGAAATACTTTTAGGGCTCATTGAACCTACGCATTTAAAAGGCATAATTGATAGTCTTCAAGGTGCTTTTCTTTATGAACTGATAACAAAAATGCGTGAATATCTTGATTCTGATACTAAAAAAGAGGATATCAAAAAGCTTGTTGATGAAACTTTTCAATTAGCATTAGAGTTAGCTGAGGCTGAATATTTTGATGTTAGGTTTGAAAAGAAAAAACAAACTATCGAAAAAAATACTAAACTGATAAATGCTGAATTAGCTAATTATCAAGCTATGAAACAAATCGCTTCCATCGTTGGAAAAACCGATGAAGAGCATTCTTTAAAGCCGACCTCCATAACATTCACATCTGAAATCGAAGATACTATTGAATTATTGGAGATAAACAACTCAACAAAAGAATTATTGAGTAATAATGAGTTAGATGCTATTAAAATTGAAAATATTATCATCTCTGGTGTTCCTGATGGATTAACAAGAGCAAGTATGTCATTTATGATGGAAATCGCCTTTATTGGTAAGTTGAAGGTTCATGCTACGAATAAACAGTTGAATGAAGTGAGTGATTATTTTAAAAGTTCAAAACCCATTAGAATAGAAGTAGAGCCTATTGTCAAGATGGGTGATTTAATTGAAACAAGAGATGCGAAGCTGATTAAAATTTTCAAGGATTGAAATGCGTATATCACAAAGTAAAATTCATAATGTTGATAAATTCTTACTGGAATTTAAGAAAGATGAAAATTTATATATTGTTTTAGATGATATTGACAGCTATAAAGATAGATTGATACAAGTAGGCTTTAGTAGTCTTTTGCCGACTGGTGAGAAAGTTTTACCTTCTGCACTATTTGGTAATGTATCAGAATTTAATGCTAATGGAAAATATGAAAAATTAAGAGACTTGCCAAAAGAAACATACTATAAAACTCAAAGTGCAACAATAAAAGCTTATGGTAAGCATGATGTGTATATTACAAAACAACAGCCATATGAAAAATTTCAAGTAGGGCTTACAGAAATTGCACCATCAATAGAGTTAGTAATTTTACTTGATGATAATAATGAGAAAATTGTCTCCTCTGATAAACTCGTCTATAATGAAAATAACAAAAATCTAATCAAACATACAATAAATTTATTTTTAGAAATTTTTGGAGAATGCGTTGTTGTAGATAATGAATTTCTTTCTAGGCAAAAGACAAAAATCAAAAAAGTAAGTTGGAATATTTTACCTAAAGGTGTGATGCCATGGGCAAAATTGAGAGAACCACTAATCGATTTACTTGATAAAACAGCAGTAGAAGATAAAGAAGATACACTAAGAAGATTTGAATTTATTAATAGCTTTAGTCCAGATTTTGTAGCAACAGGTAATGGTGGTTTCAACGACTATGTTGTATTTGGCTTTGAAGATAGAAATTTATATGTATTAGAAAATTCATTTGCAGGAAATGCTACCTATATATTTAATAATGACTGGGAAACCCTTTCTCAATTATCAAAAGCAGAAATATTAGCTGAAAAGTTACAGGAACATAGGCTTATTCATAAAAAATACTGGAAGAGAAGTATGAAAGACATTCTGAAATAGCCAAGTTGAAGACAGGATTCATCATCACCATGCTATTAAGACTAAAACTCCATAATTTTTAAAATAAAAAAGAAATTCGGCAAAAGATTTCAAAAGCTGATTTTCTTTTATAGAAATTTTTTTACGGATATGTCTAATATAGCCTCCTTTTAGCCCCCCTTCGTTATAATAAAACCAAAATAGAGCTGGATTCCCAATCGAGTTGGGAACCTCATAAGAGGTTCTTGTGCCCTTGGGTATGACGAAATAATGCGGAGAGATGATGAATACGGAAGAGATAGGGGCGTTATTACAAAATAAAAATAAGCTCCTCTCGGAAATCTATTTCGAACTTCAAGCGGCGTGTGAAGCGAAATATGGTCCCGATACCCTCGTCATCATCGAAGTAGGATCGTTTTTCGAGGTGTATGAGGTCAATAATGCGGAGATGAAACTCGGTAAGGCGAAAGAAGTCGCCGAATTTCTCAATATTCAGCTTACCCGTAAAAACAAAACCATTTTAGAAAACTCCATCCAAAACCCTCTCCTCGCAGGGGTTCCGACCGTCTCTATCGAACGCTATCTCAGCCGATTGGTACAGTCGAAAAAATACACCATCGTCCTCGTAAAACAGTTGGGTGAACCTCCCCATATCCGTCGCTATATCTCCAATATCATCTCTCCGGGGACAAATTTCGATTACATCGCTGAAGCGAGTGAGAACTATATCGCGTCACTCCTAATCGATCAAAACAACGGGGTTTATTCGGTAGGGTATTCGGCTATCGATGTCGGGACGGGAAAAACCCTTATCAATGAGATACACGGTACACGAGAAGACAAAACATACGCACTCGATGAGGTGTTTACACTGCTTCAAAGTTATCAGACCTCTGAGGTGGTGGTAACGTTTTGTGATTCTCTAATCGATGAGGATGAGGTCAACCGATACTTGGAACTCAAAAGTCATCATCGAAGCCACAAAAATGAAAAACGGCTCCGAATCGATTATCAAAACGAACTTTTTGGGCGGATTTATCAGATACGCTCTCTCCTCAGCCCCATCGAATACCTCGATATGGAGCGTTACCCTTATACCTCTGAATCGTTGGCGGTGTTGATCCATACAATCATCGATCATGACCCCGCGATTATCGAGAAGATGAACCGCCCTACGTTTTTAGGGACGGCGCGTTATATGTATTTGGGGAACAATGCGAGCGAGCAGTTGGGGATTATCTCACGCGATGCGGATGAGATGACGGTGTTAAAACTGATCGACAAAACCTCTACGGCGATGGGAAAACGACTTTTGCGCGAGCGGTTGCTCAACCCTATTTGTGATTCGAAACTTCTCGAAGAGCGGTACGATTTAATCGAGAAAATGGGGGAACATATCGATGTTTTAGAAAGTAAGCTCAAAGAGGTTTATGATCTGGAGCGGATATTGCGTCGTCTGAAATTGGGGAAACTGCACCCGTATGAACTCGCTTATTTTCATGCTTCGTTGGAAGCGGCGGAGAAGCTGTTTGAGGATGCGGATCGTTTTGGAATCCGTTATGATAAACCCAGTGCGCAAGAATGTGCATTGTGCGCGAGTGAACTGCGACGGATATTTGTCATCGAGTCGTGTGCCAAATTTCGTCGTGATCAGGTGGATGAAAACCTCTTTAACGAGGGGATTGACCCCGCTATCGATGCCTTAGCACAGCTTCAAAGTGATAATGAGGGGAAAGTACAAACGATTATAGATCATATCGATACTTTTTTCGAAAGTGGAAGTGCTTATGCCTCTATCGGTTGGTTGGAGAGTGAGGGGTATCATCTCCTCATGACCCGTAACCGTTATGTGAGCGTCGAAGAATCACTCCACAACAGCTTTTTTACGTTGGACAATCAGCACTACTTTTTCCGTGATTTTCAGGTACGCAAACTCAAAACAACCGTCAAACTCTCTTCCTCATTGCTCGATGAACTCTCTATCGAAAATGCGGGGGCAAAATCGCGGATGATTGCCCAAGTACGTGAACGTTATAATGAACATTTAGAGCAGATTGAGAAACGTTTTTCTCACGCTATCGAGCATCTTATCTCTTTTTTAGCCGTTATCGATGTGAGTTTGAGCGGTGCGAAATGTGCCCAGAAGTTTCGCTATACCCGTCCAACCATCGTCGCTTCATCGGGCAAAGCATTTATCGAAACTATCGGACTGCGTCACCCTTTGATCGAGTCGCGTGAAGAGAACGGTATTTTTGTCCCGAACGACCTTTTTTTAGGGGTGGCAGATCAGCACTTGAGCGAAGAGCATACGACCCTCGAAGCATCGGGTGGAGAGGATGTCAAAGGGGTATTACTCTATGGGATTAACTCCAGTGGGAAGTCTTCGCTGATGAAAAGTATCGGGCTCTCTGTTGTTATGGCACAAGCGGGATTTTTTGTCCCGTGCGCCTCGATGCGGTTCGCCCCCGTCGATAAACTCCTCACCCGTATTGTGAGTAAAGACAACCTCTATAAAGGGCTCTCTACTTTCGCCGTAGAGATGTTGGAACTGCGTAATATCTTTAACCGTGCGAGTGAAAATACCCTCATCCTCGGAGATGAAATCAGTCACGGAACGGAGACCGAATCAGCCCTCGCTATCGTCGCGAGTGCAATATTAAAGCTCCAAGAGCTGGGGAGTATGTTTATTTTTGCCACCCATTTGCATCAACTCTCATCATTGCGTGAGATTGAGCAGGCGCGCGGGATTGTACTGCTCCATTTGGGGGTGTATTATGATGAGGTTGCCGATCAGTTGGTGTATGATCGAAAACTCAAAACGGGGAGCGGCAGTACCCTCTATGGATTGGAGTTTGCTAAATCACTCCATATGGATGAGACTTTTTTAAAGAGGGCTTATGAAATCCGAGGACGAATCACCGATAAAAGCCATGATGCCTCGATGTTAAAGCGAGAGAAAAAGAGTCGCTATAACAGTAAACTCTACCTTACTAAATGTGCGCTGTGCGATGAAGCGGTCGATGATGTCCATCACATCGTTCCACAGGCATCTGCTGATGATGGAGGCGGGGTAGGGCATTTCGGTGTTAACCATCGCTACAATTTGATTCCGTTGTGTGCCAACCATCACCGCCTCGTCCATGAGGGGAAAATCGCCATTCATGGGTTTGTTATGAGTGAAGAGGGGTTACGGCTGAGTTATAGTGAGAGCACTACGACGAACAACTAAGTTTTAGATTGGTGTGTTGAGGAGGGGTCACCCCTGCATAGCGTTCGAAATCACTATGTTCATCATAGGGGTTTTGGGCGATACGGAGCAGATCGTTTACACGTGTATAATTCCCCCCCTCCGCTTCATCGATAGCCTCTTGGAGGATGTAGTTTTTGAGGACGTATTTGGGATTGGTACGGAGCATTTGTCTATGACGTTCATCCACAGATGAGCTGTTATCGGTTAACCTCACGTCGTATCGTTCAAGCCATTCATTGAGTTGATTTGGGGCGAGAGTCAATGCTAATAGTGCATCCCGATTACCCTCATAACGGCTAAGAGTACGGAAGAACGGGGTCATATCGATACGCCCGTTTTCCATGACGGAAAAGAGGGCTCTCAACAGATCACTATCGTTTTCTTGTGTCGTGTCAAGACCGAGTTTGGCACGTAAAAGTTGCATAAGTTGGTTTGTGAAATAGTTGCCGTATTGTTCTAACTCGCTTTGGAGCTTTTCGTGGGTAACTAGAGGAGAAAGGGCATGGGCAAGACGTTCAAGATTCCAATACCCGATACGTGGCTGGTTATCGTAGCTGTATCGTCCTTGAGCATCAGTATGATTGCAGATGTAACCACTTTCAAATGTATCCATAAATGCGAAGGGACCGTAATCGATGGTGATACCGATGGCGGACATATTATCGGTGTTCATTACCCCGTGGTTAAATCCAACCGATTGCCAAGAAGCAATCAGTTCTGCGGTTCGTTTCACGATTTCAGCGAACATTTTGAGATAGGCATCTTCACTGCCTATAAATTGTGGAAATGATTCTTGGAGACAAAAGTCGGCTAAGCTTTCAAGCTCTTTGTGTTTATTGGTATGGAAAAAATACTCAAAACTTCCAAACCGTATCCAAGACGGTGCTAAACGCAACACGATAGCACCTCTCTCCCATCGCTCACGCGCTACTTTTTCATCAGAACTGATCAGTGCCAGCGCACGGCTTGTGGGAATTCCAAGGGCGTTCATCGCTTCACTTATCAAATATTCGCGAATGGAGGAGCGTAATACGGCTCGTCCGTCACCTTGACGGGAATAGCGGGTCACTCCTGAGCCCTTTAGCTGTAAGTTCCATCCGTTTAGGGCTCCTAGATTGATTGCCCGACCATCACCGAGTCGCTGTACGTAATACCCGAACTGATGACCGGCATAGCACATTGCATAGGGGCGTGAACCTTCTAATAGTAAGGTTCCATTGAGAAGATTTTCGAGTTCTTTATCATTAAGATGGGCTGGATTAAGCCCTAAAAGTTGTGCTACTTCAGGATTGACGCTGACAAGTAGAGGATTTTTTAGTGGTGTAGGGGAGACTTCATGGTAGAAGATAGTACTTAGATCGAGATAGGGTGTTGTGAGGATTACGTCAGTTAGTTTCATACCAAGAGTTTTACCTCAAAAAGATAAAACCTTTAGGTGCTTTTAAAAGCAGTTTATTTTTTTTAGGATTATGACTGAGTTATCTATTGACATATCCCTTCGCTATTAGGGGAACAAACGGGGATGTTAAGGTTGATATTCGCTGAACGGTTGTTGGCAGATTTGGCATGAAAGGTGTAAGTCCCCCCGCCCGTAGGGAATCCGAAATTGGTCGCAAAGTGGGGGTATCCTAGATAATCGGTGTAATTCAAAGATATGGCTTGTGTAGTCCCGTCGGTTAAATCAAACGATAGAGAGATGACATCTTTGTCTTTTGCGGCTATTTCGACCCAATGTGTTCCGGTACGACTAATATCAAATTGAGGAGTCCATTCAACGTTGGTAATGGTCATGTTTGCATCGGCGATTTGAGTTGAATCCGCTGTAGAAACGGCACGAACACTACAGGTTTTTTCAGTTGCGGGTGCGGTATAAAGCCCATTAGCGGTTATCGAACCGCAATTGGGCGTGGTGATCGACCAGATGAGTGATTTGTTGCTCGTTCCGGTGATGAGTGCTCTGAGTTGCATGGTGGATGAGGTTTTTAGCCACGAATTTCCTTGCATAATGGAGATACCGACTTTACGTTGGAAGTTAGGCTCGATAAACCCTTTTCGTAGTGCTTGAAAGAGAAAATTGGGTTGAGAATGGGATCTCACGTGCCCTTGATTGATCGTCCAGATGATAATCCCACCGTATTTGTTATTTCGTGTAAAATCCCCTTTGGCTATGAGAGATTCTTCATCTTCAAAAGATACATAACGACATCCGTGACGTTCAGATTGGCTCAAAGAGAGATAGGAAGCTTTTGCATCGTTATCCCAAAATCGTGAGGTTTCATCATACGCACCGTTAGTTCCAAAAAGCTCGGAAAGGGGGTACTCATGATCACCTCCTACGATGCTAACACCGTTTTCGGTGCTTTGGTTAGGGGCAGTTATACCGCCGTTATAGCAAATGGTGTAGAAACCTACCCCCATCCCTAGTTTTTCTTTGGGGACACCTGCTTTAACATAACGATCCAATGAGTCATCGATACTGACAGGAGTGGTGGGTTTTACACCTGAAAGGGGTGAGTTATGCCATGAATACCATCCAGAACCGCTCCAAGAGGTGGTTGGGTAGTAGGACATAAGGTTGAACTGATCGATGTATTGAATCACTTCGACAAGTTTGGGATCGACAGTATCGTAATTGATATTTAGAGGTCCTCCGGGGAGGGTAAGGATGGCATTTGGGGCAGCTTGTCGGAGCTCTTTGGCAAAGAGGATAAAGAGATCCATATCGATATTGTCTTCCCAGTCTAAATCTAAACCATCATAACCGTACGTATTCATGGCACTAATCAGATTGGAAATAAATTGAGTACGATGATTGGTTAGAGCATCGCGAATTTGAACACCGTTACCGGCTCCTCCCAACATTAAAATCGCTTTTTTCCCTGCTGTGTGAGCACGAACAGCAATATCTTTTGCAAGGGCAGGTCCGTTTGTCGGATCATAATCGAAGTTGGTGTTAAGTGTACCGTCTGAATTGGCAAGGACGCGAGCTACAACAATATGGGTTAAACCGCTCCAGTCGATCTCTTCAGGAGGTAACATATCACGCTCATACATGACGTAGTAGCCGGTTACCCATGTTCCTGATGCAGTGTTAGAGATATTGGTCTCTGATTGTTGCTGTGTTGATGGGTTATCTCCATTGGAACAACCGTTTGAGCCTAGCATAATTAGCAAACTTATTATGAATAGAAAAATAATCTCTTTCATCCATCTACCTTATAGTTATAAGTAATTATAGATATTTTATATTGATATATTTTATTGTTAATTAGCTTAAGTTAATAGTAAAATTCATTTAAGACAATGGAGATTTTGCGAGTGGATTGTGACAAAAAATTTCAAAACAGTGCTCTCCATCGGTGTAACTGTAAGAGAGGGTAAAATTATGGGCATCAATAATCGATTTGACAATATAGAGCCCCAAACCAAAACTGTGCGGATTTTGATGATGGTGAAAAAACGGCTCGCTTAATGTTTCGAGAGTACACTCAGCAGGCCACGGTTCCCCTTTATTATAGAAATAGAGTGATTCATTTTTTTGGATAATTCGAACTTTACCATCATTGCTGTATTTGATACCGTTATCGATCAAATTCTTAAATACGGTTACGAAAACATCACAATCGACATAAAAGAGCGTACCATCATAAGAACTCTCAATACTCTCTTTGGTAAGGAATAAGAAGCTAATTGCTTTTTCACTTAATTGTTCGGGTTCGCACCATTCCAAATGGGGGACGAGCGCTCCTGAAGTAATCTGCTCAACACGAACCAGTTCGGCTATGAGATTCTCCATACGAAAAAATGCCCGTTCTAAAATAGATTTTTCTTCCCCTTTTTTGAGAAAAGGGAGGGAAAGTTTCCCTACAGTAATAGGTGTTTTCAGTTCATGCATGATATTTCGTAAAAAGAGTCTACGAGCCTCTAAAAGAGTTTGATTCTTATGCATTGCATTATCAAGTGCTTGAGCTACTAGAGCTATTTCATCTTTTTGAGTACTCTTTATGGGGATATAGGTTCCCTCATTAGCATAGTTATGAATCGAATGGATTAGTCTCTTTAGAGGAAATAGGGTTTTAATAATAAGCCAATATAGGAGTAAAAGGGCAACTATTAGGGAGATAAAAATCATTTCTGGCCAAAGTGAGCGTTGAGCAGCATCGGTTTTGATGACAAGTAGAGGAGGGGTTGCTTTGGTGAGATAGACATAGAGGTGATTTTCATCTTTTAGTATTTGTATTTTTCCCTCTTTAATGGAATCTTGTATCTCCGGTGGATAGCTTTTAGGGGGTGAGTTAAAAACTGTATGCAGTGTTTTTATCAGATCAGGATGGGGCTGGACACTGCTGTAGCCATGTTCTTGTAAAAAATTGTGGCGCTGTGCTGAAGGGAGAAAGATACTTTGTCGTAATATCAAGAGCAGTTCACCTGCTTCTATCTCAAGTTTATGGGTATGTTCTTGATGAATCTTTTGGTGGATTGAATAGAAGCCAATAATCATGGCAGTCAGCGTAACCATAAAAAAGAGGGTAATTCTTAGAAAAATACTATGTGCCATTAATTAGCCTGAGAAACGATAGCCGCTTCCACGAATAGAGTGGATGAAACGGGGGTTTTTAGGATCTTTTTCTATTTTTTGACGTAAACGTCGAATGATAACGTCAATGGTACGTTCAGAACTCTCTTCGGAGATAGAGTCCGATGCGCTAGCTAGAAAATTACGGCTAAGCGTTTGGTTATTGTGAAGGATAAAAAGAGTGAGAATTTCGTATTCAGCACGTGTGAGAGAGAGACTAGAGCCGTTAAAAGTAATATTATGTTTTTCTTTATCGAGTGTGAATTGGAGATTTTGTCTCTCTACACTTGGTTTATAGCGACGTAAAACACTTTTAATACGGGCAATGAGTTCACGCGGCTCATACGGTTTTGAGAGATAATCATCAGCACCGTATTTTAGACCGATCACTTTATCATTGGTATCACTGCGGGCGCTGGATATGATGATGGGTATATCGGTTTTGAGTCGAATCTCTTTGCACAACTCTAATCCATCCATTTGGGGGAGGGTTAAATCGACAATAATAAGATTAAAGTGTTCATTATCTAAGAGTTCCAACCCCTCAGATGGGGTTGAAACACCGTGAAGTGCTATCCCGTAGTTTTTGAGATAGTTGACGAGCAGTGTCGTAATATCCGGATCATCTTCGACCATGAGGGCTTGAAGCATTATTCTCTCTTTTAGTGGGGATTAGATAATTTTTAAAAAAAGATGTACATCTTAAGTATGACGTAGTGATGTTAATAATAGGCAAACAAAATATAATTAATATAATGAAAGTTTGATTTTTTACACTTCTAATACTATTTTTTTATCTTCACCTTCACGTCGTAGAGTGATGAGTTTTACATATTTTTGAGGAGATATTGCATATTTTTGAGAGTTTTTTGGATCGATAAAATGGATACGTGTATGACCATTATAACTTGTATGGTGGGTTATAGTCGCATGTAAATCAGCATCGAGTAGTTTTTCAAGTTCATGCCCTTTTGTACGCATTTCCTCTTCATATGCGTGTATATCCTGTTGCTCTTTATGGAGATCAGATAGGGCAGATTTAAATTGTTGTACCCGAACAATATCTGCTTTTAGCGGTTGTTCATTTCTTTCGTTAGCGGCTTTTATTTTTAATTGGGTTTGTTTAATCCGATTCATCTGCCCCTTGAGAGAGAGCTCTTTGGCTAATAACTCTTTCCCTTTTTGTTGGAGGTAGTGAGCAGAGGCGTGTAACTCATTTTCTAAGAGGGTGATCTGCTCCTGATACGATGCGATAGCTCTGGGGTCTATGATGAGGTTGTTTCCCTCTCCAAGAATCGTATGAATTTCAATCGATTTAAGGGCAGTGATACGCGCATTGGAATAGAGAGTATCGATTATTACATTTTCCGCAATAATTTCTCCCCCCATCATCTTGGTAACATGGACAGTTACTGCTTCCACTTTGCCAGCTTCTAGAATCTCTATAGTGGCATTTTTAGCCTTCAAATCGCCACGATGGAGATGAATAGTTGCATTTTCTTGAACTTCAATGAGTGATTTTTTATGAGTTTGCGCACCTATAGTGACATCACACGCTTGGATTTTGGTATTGCTTCCGACAGTACCGTTAACATCAAGGGTTTGAACATCAATGTTCACCCCTGACCCGACGGCATCTTTTGAATTATCTTTATGATCTATTTTAACATGTATCTCTTTATCCGCACCCGCTTCGATGGAACCTGTCTCTTTAAAGCCAGCTTTTTTGAGTCTCAGTTCATGCCCTATGGCAAAAATACCGTTTGTTCGCTCGACAAAACCGGATTGGGTTGCGTAAAATTTGATAGAGTAGGAATCTTCATGGGCGCGTAAACTATTATGATCTATATTCAAAGCTGTTGCATAGCGAATCTTCGGCTCGTCAACACCGATGTATTCACCACTGCAACTTCTTCCTGAACGTCCCGGTGCTGCATAAATATATTCAAAGATTAAATCATCTACTTTTGCCCCTTCGATTAAGACATTACTATTTTTTTTGTAGTGGAGGATGATGGCATCATCGGTTGGCTGTAATGGGGGGAAATAGTCCGTAATAGCCATCCTGTAGGGGGCTTGAAGAGGACCTTCTTTTTGAATTTTGAGAAGTAATTGATTGATCTGGGTATCAAAATCGTTGTCGGTAATACCGATGTGCAATCCTGCCTGGAGTTTTTTGCGGTGAAGTTCTTGCTTGATGTACTCTTGTATCCCTTTTTTAAGAGGTATTTTAGAGGAGGGGTCGATGATAGCTATTGCTTTTGAACGGTATTTGTCCATTGCTAAAGTGAGTCGAAGATCAAAAACAGGGTGAGGTTGAGGGGAATGGAGGATAAACTCGTATTCTTGACGTACTTCAAATGGAGAAGATCGAATCTCTACTTCGGTAGTAACCGCTTCAAGTCGTGTATTATTTTCGAGCAAGCGCCACTCTTCATCCACAGTTCCACGATAATAGGTGCGATAGGTAAGGAGATCAAAATCGATTTTATCACTCTCGACCCCTGATGTGAGAGATCCCTGCTTTAGTGCCTCTTGGAGAGAAGAGGCGACGATTTTCATAGCTTGCACAGAGTTTTATCCTTATCTTTTAAGGCTCTATGATGGATACAGCCTTACGTGGATGAAAATTGAAATGTTGCTCTAAGTTCGAATTATCCAATAAAATAGGGACAACTACCAAAGAGGCGACAACTGCTGCTATTGTACCAAAAATAAGTGAAACTCCAAGCCCTCCGAAAACCGCGTCACTCGCAAGCAATGTTGAAGCGAGTATAATCGCAGCAGCGGTGAGAAAAATCGGTTTCGCACGGGTTGCCGCTGCGTAGGCTATCGCCTCTTTTTTCTCCATCCCTTTATCCACCATCAGTGATTTGGTAAAATCGATGAGGAGGAGAGAATTACGCGAGCTAATTCCGATGAGGGCGATAAATCCGATCAATGACGTTGCCGTTAAGAAAAAAGTATCTGCGGTAAACACATCCATGATGAAATGACCGACAATAACCCCGACGATAGAGAGAAAACTACCCAACAGTACGATACCGCTTAGAACAAAGCTTTTGTAATAAACAACCATCAACAAGAAAATGAGGATTAGCGCAGCGATAAATGCCCCTCCGAGATCGACGAATGTATCCAACGTGACCTTCATCTCACCATCCCATTTAAGATCATAGATATTTTTGCTCTTTTTATCAACAAGTTGAAGATTGAACAAACCGGTTTTGGTAATCTCGTACTCATCACTGAAGGTATCGAGAATCATATTACGTGCATCCATCAGAGGATAAACCTGAGAGACCATATCGGTTTCAGCGAGGACATTACTCATTTGGTGAAGGTTTTTACTCACGATCATCGGATTCGATTTTACCGCAACGATATCCACCACCTCAGTGAGGGGAACCATCATCCCCATACCGTTGAGCAGTTTCAGACTGGAGAGTTTCATTTGAATTGCTCCCAAATCTTTAGAACTAAATTTTTTCCCTGCGGAGTCAAGAACCAAAAAGATAGGGATTTGTTCGGAAACTTTGCTTGAGTTTTTAACCGCGATATCCATCCCCTCGTACGCGAGATAAAGAATATCGTTGACATGTTTAATATTTAAACCTGCACGAGCAATCTTATCGCTGTTAACGCGTACTTCAAATTTATCATAAATCTCATCTTGCATGATATCGATATCAACAAGACCATTTGTTTTTTGGAATACCCCTTTGATACGTTCACTTAAATGACGAATACCGGAAGCATCGCTACCGTATACTTCCGCTACGATAGCCGCCATTGTCGGAGGACCGGCAGGTGGCTCGACAAATTTGATACTGGTTTGCGGGTAGAGGATTTCACACTGTTTTTGAATCACAGGACGGAGACGTTGCACCATCATGTAAGATGGCTCGCTTCGATCATGTTTTTTGGTGAGGTTGAGAACCACTTCGGCAACATTTTCAGAATTTTTAAAATGGCTCCCTTTGATGAGACCTGCAAAATCGAGTGGTGAACCCGAACCTAAAAATACTTCCATATCGAGAGCTTCAGGCTCTTTCTGAAGAATTTTCGTGACGCATTCACTAACGTGTGTGGTTTGCTCGATAGAACTTCCGGTAGGGAGATCGATATAGACCGAGTAGGTATCATTATTTTTGCCGGGAAGCATTTTTGCCATGACTAGTTTTGTCGGAATCATGGCAACCGAGAGGATGAACCCTACTAAAGTTAACCATAAAAAGAGCCTTTTTTTTGCGGGAGAAGCAAGGACACTGAAGAGATAATTTTCAAACTTTTGATACATTAGTGCGCCTTTCCATGGTGGTCATCGGTATGAGGTTCAGGTTTTTTAAGAAGTCGTATTGCGAGATACGGCGTAAAAATGTAGGCAACAAAAAGTGATGCTACAAGAGAAACGGGGACATTGGCAGGAATCGGTTTCATAAACTGTCCCATCATTTGTCCAACAAACGCCATTGGAACCATGGTGAGAATGATCGCGAGAGTAGCAATATTGGTCGGTGCACCAATCTCATCGGTTGCCTCTACCATTAGTTGGTCAGCGTCTTTTGTATGGGCATCGGGTGCATGAAAATGGCGATGAATATTTTCGATAACAATAATCGCAGCATCAACCAGTAATCCTAGACTCAGTAGAAAAGCAAAGAGGGTGATTCGATTAATCGTTTGTCCAGTGAGATAGGCGATAAAGAGGGTAATCGCCAAAATAGCCGGAACGGTAAAGGTGACGATAAGCGATTCTCTCCACCCGAGAACGAAGATGAGCAAAATAGCGATAATAACGATTGAGAGGAGGAGGTGAAATACGAGTTCATTAACCGCTTCGTTTGCCCGTTCACCGTCATTTCGGGTGATGACGTAGTTGATCCCCTGAGATTTCATTTGCTCTTTGTATTTTTCAAGTTCCGTTTTAACCGCTTCAGCGATGATAACTGAGTTTGTCCCTTGGAGTTTAGAGACGGTGAGGGTGACTTGATCTTTGAGGGGAGCAAAAGTTCCTTTCTCATTTTTCACACTCACCAATGCGGATTTAAAGTTTTGGATATCTTGACCATCGGTTACTGTAGCGACATCACGCAGATAGATTGCCGAACCGCCGTATTGGGCGATGATGATATTTCCGACATCTTCGACACTCTCGATAGCGTTGCGCACACCAATCATAACGATTTCATTAGACTCTGTTTTCCCTTTGATTTCAGGGACATTATAGGAGAGAGCTTGAACCGCTTGAACGATTTGTCCGAGGGAGAGATTATAACCGCTGAGACGGTTGATATCAACTTGGACATTAAACTGATGTTTTTTTGCCCCCTTAATATCGGTTACGGCGACGTTAGGCAAACCGTTGATGTGGTGTTGAATCTCTTTGACACGATCATAAAGTTGTGTTGGATCCATTTTCGGATTGTTGGAATAAAACGCAACGGAGACGATAGGGATATCGACATCGATATCGAGGGGTTTAATAATCGGTTGCATCGCCCCTTTTGGGAGGATAGAGATGTTTTGCATGATTTTGTCATAAATCTTGAGGTTAGAGTCCTCTTTTGCTTCACCGATAAAAAAGGCGGCATTGATAACGGCGACATTATCCATTGCCATACCGTGGAGATTTTCAATCCCCTTAACCTCTTTGAGTTTACGCTCTAACGGTTTGACGATAACATTTTCTATCTCTTTGGCGGTAGCTCCCGGCATTGCGATGATGACGGTTGAACCACTGACCACCATTTGGGGATTCTCTTCACGTGGCATCATGATGAGTGCAATATAGCCGATTACAAGGAGAAATATCCCTAAAATAGGGGTGAGTGGATTACGTAAAAACCCCTTGGCTAGTTTTCCGGCAGAATCTTTAGGATGATACGGTGCAGTGTGAAAAGACATCCTAACCCCTTAGTTGAGCTCAACTGTAGCGTACATTCCTGGGTAGACGGTTTGTTTGGCGCTAAAGGAGACTTTGACTTTGAACGTATGGGTCATCGGGTTGGAACTTGGGATGACGGAGCTGACCGTTCCGATTCCTACATAGCCCATTGAGGGGATAGTGATTTTTACTTTTTTACCGACAGGAGCGAGTTTGAGATTACTTTCCGCCACTTCCACTTCGATTTTTAGGGTGCTTAAATCTGAGAGGACAATCGCGGGCATCCCCGGCATTGCCATCTCACCCACTTTGATATTTTTAGAGATAACGACTCCGCTATTAGGGGCAACAATCCGTAAATATTGGTATTGGTTGGTCACTTCGCTTTGGCGTGCTTTGGCTTGGCTCACTTGACGTTCAGAAATTTTAATGGTGTTTTTGAGGTTTTTTTCAGCCAATTCCAGATTTTCGACTTCATATCGACTTACCATGTCTTGTGCGAGCAAACGTCGGTTACGTTCGAGATTGACTTTGACGTTTTCATATTGGTTTTGGTACATTTGCAGGGATAATTCCGCTTGAGCAATCCCCATATCGACTTGTGTTTTAGCCGAATCGATTTCGCGTGAATCGATGGTGTAGAGAAGATCGCCTTTACGTACTTGGGAACCTTCAGAGACATTAACACTGGTAACAAATCCCATGTTACGACTGGTAATCATTTTTTGATTATCGGAAATTATAACACCTGAGAGGCTTAGACCGGCTGCACTGAGGGCAGAACTGAGTGTGAGTAGTGATAAAAGTAGTTTCATTGTTTAGCTCCGTTGCTAAGTTTTTCTAACGCGAAAATGCGCTCATTTCGTTTGTTTTTAATCATTTGCAGATTAATAATTTTTTCTATTTGCTCCGATTGTTTGATAATGAGATCACTCATAGAAGCGAGATGTTCACGATAACGTCCCTCATAGTTTTGGTAAATTTGGGTTGAGAACTCCAACTCTTTTTCCAAAGAGGTTATTTGGATATCGAGAGTATCGATTTCGGTACGGGTTTTATCGTATTGGAGGGCAATCCCTTTTTTGGCTAGCTCTACTTCCGTTGCGGTTTTAAGATGATCGATTCGAGCTTTTTCAAGTGCGTAATGATCTACCCCTCCGTTAAAAAGATTCCAGCTTAAGCGTGCTCCGACAGTATACGCGGCATGATCTTTGAAATTTCCTAAAAAGGTATTATCAGCACTGGAAGCTTCGGCAAATGCTCCGAGTGTCGGAAGAAGCGGTGCATAGGCAACATCGACCATGGATGAGCGTACTTCTAACCCGTGTGCCGCTTTTTTGAGATCGTTATTGTTGGCGATAACGTCGGCTTCGGTGACAGTTGAGGTGGCACGATCATTGGTCGGGACTGTAATCTCACTCACATTTTGATTAAGTAAAAAACTGATGTAATGGTAGAGGAGTTTTTTATTCCCCTCCATCTCAGCGATCATCCGATCAACATTCGATTTTTTCGCCTCTACTTCGAGGAGATCCACTTTTTTGGCATACCCCTCTTTGAGCATCTCTTCGGTCGTTGTCTCTAAAGTAGCAATGTTTTTTTGGATAACTTTGAGTTTTTGGATTGAGTGTTCGAGCAGTGCCATATCGTAATAGCTTTTACGGGTTTCATAGATTTTCTCTGCGGTTACATTGGCTGTATCGAGTTGTTTGATTTTCTCCATTTCAGTAGCAATCTTGGAATAACTACTTAACTTCCCACCCGTATAGAGGGGAACCATATAAGTGAGTTTGCTTTGGAAATAGTTTTGGTAACCGGGGTAATTGAGGTTGTTCGGAGGAGTGACATAGTCTGGTGATCCAGCCATAAAATTGTTCATGAACTCTTGTGCTCCGAAGTCACCGAAATTGGCTTCGCGTGAACTGAGTTTAAATCCAAATACGTTGCCGGCATCATTGGATCGGACAACATTTTCGGTAAAATCGAGCGAACCGAAATTATATCCTTGGGCAAGAGAGACATCATTAGAAGCATTTTTTGCCTCTAATGACGAAGCTTTAATCTCCAAATTTTGTTCTTTGAGAAGCGTTATAGCCTCATCCAGCGAGAGGGAAGAACCACTAAGATTGAGAGCACCGAGGAGGAGTGTAAGAGCAAGACTTTGCGTGGGAGATGCCATTCGTAAAGACCATCCTTGTGATATATTTATGATACTTATATTTTAAATAAGGGCGATTATACAATTTATAAGTTTAAAAAATACAAAAAGGTTATCTAGGCAGTAAGACAATACCATAAAAGTGTGTCAGTTTGAAATTCAAAGGGAATTCGGGTAAAATTCACCCAAATAAAGTTTTTCATTAAAAAGGTTTCCTGATGGCAACAATCGGTATGGGTGATATTAAAAAGGGTGTACGTCTTGAGATTGACGGTAATCCGTTTAAAGTGGTAGAGTTTCAACACGTTAAACCGGGTAAAGGTGCGGCGTTCGTCCGTTGTAAAGTAAAAAGTTTTAAAAACGGTAAAGTTATCGAAAAAACTGTTCATGCGGGTGATAAATTCGAAGTACCGAATATGGCACACAAAACCATGCAATTTTTGTATGACGATGGCGAAATGCTTCAGTTTATGGACAACGAGAGCTATGAGCAATTAGGTCTTACCTACGATCAATGTGAAGATGCGATGAAATGGATCAAAGACGGTACTAACGTACAAATGATTTTTCATAACAACGAAGCAATCAGCGTAGATGCTCCTGAAATTATGGAACTTAAAATCGTTGAAACACCGCCAAACTTCAAAGGTGATACTTCAAGTGCTTCTAAAAAACCGGCTACTCTTGAAACCGGCGCAGTGGTACAAGTCCCTTACCACGTCCTCGAAGGTGATATGATCAAAGTAAACACTGTTGATGGTGAATACTTGGAAAAAGTGAAATAATTCACACTCATTCCCCCGTTCGCCCTGAGCTAGTCGAAGGGCAACATCTCCTGTTTTTCTTTCAAAATGACATATTTTTCATTGCTTTTGGTTTTTTGCGTATAATTAATCATATTTAATTGTCACAAGTTGAAAAAGTTGCAAAAGTAAGTAGGAATGCTTATTTAATCTCACTTTGTCATTCCCTCGAAGGCGGGAATCCAGCTAGACTCCCGCCTTCGAGGGAGTGACGGAATATGAAATTATATTTGCCTCATTACTTATCAAACCATTTTCGTGATCTCACGAAAATGGTATAAAAGAAACTTCAATGAACGAAGTTCCTGCTTGTCCCCAGATAGAAATGATGACACCTAACTTATTCTTAGTGTCAACAACAGTGTCACCGTAAATGCACTGATAGAGACAAGGTAATAGATAGAAACAAAACGAAAAAGTTGGATGTTCCCTAAAAAGAAAACCAATCCCATCTTGGCGATGCTGTTAGAAAGTACCGCGATGAGGATAGCGTAATGGGCGATAGAGGGGGATAAACCATTTTTCGCGAGTGATGATAGCGACAAGATAATGGCATCAACATCCGCTACTCCGGAAACTGCGGCAACAGCATAAACTCCAGAACCTCCGAGGTAACGATTGGCTAGTGCTATAAGAGCGAGAGTCGCGCCAAATAATAACCCCATAAGAAGTGCTTCTTTGAGATCAAACGGATTTTTTAGTTCTATGTTTTGGGGGATATTTTCTCGTTTGGAGGTGAGGTAAAGGTAGCCGATGTATCCGTATCCAAAAACCGATCCCATAATTATCGGGAGTATAAGGGGGTGTATGAGATCGGGGTTGATGACCCATATTTCAATACCGATACGGATTAACATCAAAGAGGAGGCGAGGGAGATACCGATGGCAAAATTTTTGGTTAAAAATCCATTTTCGTGAACCCGTCGCGCCATACTCATCGCAACGGCAGTGGAGGATACCAGTCCGCCGAAGAGTCCTGCTACGCCGATACCGTGAGTGGAGCCCAAAAGGCGGATGGTAATGTAGCCGAAAAACGAGATTCCTGCTACGAGTACCACCATCAACCAAATTCGATAAAGGTTAAATAATCCCATAGGATCAATGGCTTTATCCGGTAAGATGGGGAGGATGACAAAGGTCATGACGAGAAATAAAATTGCCGCACCTAAATCTTGTTTTGTAATCGTTTGTTGGTACACTTGAATCGTCTCTTTTAGATTGAGAATCGACAAGACGACAATAGCGATAAAGACGGGAAAGATAGGGGGGACAATGTTGAGCATTGCGCCAATGATAAAGGTGACGAGGGCGGCAAATTCGGTAGTAGAACCTTTTTCTGAGACGGAAATACTGTTGACAATATAAGCGGCGATGAGCAAGAGTCCCAAGAGCAGTGACGCAATCAAAAAGAAATAGGGATAAAAGGGTGTTAGCCACGAGGATAAAAATCCAAAAAGGGCAATCATTGAGAAGGTTCGAGCCCCTCCAAAATCTTGGTTTTTATGGGAATAAATCGTGTGCATTTCCCGCTGTAGACCTATAAGAAAGCCTAGTACTAAAGATAGTGCGCTGTTTTGAATAAATAACGGATCCATAAATCCTCCTCACCGCTTGGCTCGTGTACGGGTATTATTATAGCACTTGATTTAGAATATACGATTGCGGATTGAACGACCGCTTTTATCGAAGGGAAATCGATAAAACCAAAGTATTTTAAGGTTTCAATAACGCATTATGTATTACGCTATTAGTAACCCCATTATGAGCGAGAGTGCACTATGAGCAATGCGATTGCCTTACCATCTAACCGTCTTATCCGTTTTGAATCGTTTGAAAAATATTTCGGTGATCGGATATTTAAAAATTTTCTCCTTTTTAGTTACATTGGTCTTTTTTTGGCTCTTGTTTATATCCCATTTGACTATAAAATGTATGGTGCGACAAATGAATTTTTATATGTTCTTGGAGGGAGGCTTACGGCGGTATTTTTTGCGATTATGGTCATTATCGCTGTAGCCCATCCGTATTTTGAGAATCGTCGTATCGAAGCGATTACAACATTTGGAACGATGGGCTTTAGTTCTGTTGCACTAACTTATCTGTTGTTTGGAAACCCTGTCCATTTTGTTGGTTATTCATGGATGTTTTATCTCACTGCGACGATGATGCTCGCCCCTTTGGTTACTAAAAAACTCTATTTTATAATGGAAAGTTTTCAGATTTTATTTGTCCTATTGGTTATGGGATGGATCGGCAAAGGTGATGATGAGATAGTTACGTATCTCTTTTTTTCGATCCCTCTTGCAGGCTATGTTTTTGCTGTTGTCATTCTTAACCGTAAAAACGGGGTTGAGGCATACAAAAACGCTTATGAAAATCACATTCTTATGTCGCTGGATGGGCTTTCTAATCTTTTGAATCGTCGAACATGGTATGAAGTCTCCAGTCGGCACTGGGACGATGATAAGGGGGTATCGTTTATTATGCTTGATATTGACCATTTTAAACGTGTGAATGATACCTATGGACATGAGTGTGGTGATCGTGTTATCGAGACGGTGTCGGGAGTATTGCTTGATCAGACCAGAGAACAAGATCTCGTAGGGCGACTAGGAGGGGAAGAATTTGGGGTGATACTACCGCAAACCGATCTGAACGAAGCGACAAGGATTGCGGAGAGGATACGCCAAAAAATTGAAGAAACACCAATCACGTATAATGATGAAATAATTCGGGTTACAGCCAGTATTGGCATTATCGAAAACAGTGAACACATTAATGACTTTAATACACTAGTGAGTCTTGGAGATAAACATCTTTACAGTGCAAAAGAGCAGGGACGTAATCGAATTTGTTATTAGTTGAGTGTACAATAGCGCAATAAAATTACTAAAAATTATAGGAAATAAGGATTTTTTATGCCACGTGTTCTAGTGCCGATAGCGACAGGTTTTGAAGAGATTGAGGCGGTAAGTATTATCGATGTATTGCGTCGTGCGGGTATCGATGTGATTATGGGGGCTTTGGATGAGACGTTAGCGGTTCAAGGTGCTCACGGTATCACGATGCTTTGTGATGGTTTGGTAGGTGAGATTGGGGTAGATGAGATTGATATGATAGTTCTCCCCGGCGGATGGGGAGCTACTAAAACTCTTGCACATGATGTGAATGTTCAAAATCTCCTGAAAGCGATGGATAATATGGGGAAAAATATCGGTGCGATATGCGCTGCTCCCTATGCTCTTGAGGCTGCCGGAGTTCTCAAAGAGGGGTACACCTGCTATCCGAGTATCGAAAATAAAATCACTACTGGGGGATTTAGAGGGGATGAAAACGCGGTTGTCGAAAGCGGTAATATTATCACTTCACGCGGGCCGGGAAGTGCAATTTGTTTTGCACTCACTCTCGTTAAGCGATTAACCGATAGAGCAACGTATGAAGCATTAAAAACAGACTTGTTGGCGGAGTGTTGTGATCGTTAAATCTACACTATGGTAGTTGTGGTGATTAAAACTCGCTATAATACGGCTATTAAAACGGAAAAATCCGTTAAGCCGCTCACTATATGCACTCTCTTTTCCCGCACAGTTTGTCTGCTTAAACCAAAGGAACCTTATCAATGTTATTTAGCGATTTAAACCTCTCAGCTCCGATTTTAAAAGCGGTACACGAAGAGGGATATACCACCCCGACCCCTGTTCAGGCACAAGCCATCCCTTATATCTTGGAGGGGCGTGATATGCTCGCCGGTGCTCAAACGGGTACCGGAAAAACGGCTGGATTTACCCTGCCGATGTTGGAGATACTCTCCCGTAAAGTCCATAACCCAAAAGCACCCCGCAATGTGCGCGTGTTGATTTTGACCCCAACCCGTGAACTTGCGGCGCAAGTGGGTGAGAGTGTAAAAACGTACGGGAAACACCTGAAATTTAAAAGTTCGATTATCTTCGGTGGTGTCGGTATGCAACCGCAAGTTGCCGCATTGCGTCAAGGGGTGGATATCGTTATCGCTACTCCGGGACGTTTACTCGATCATATGTCTCAGGGGACGGTTGATTTGCGTCATGTTGAGATGCTGATTCTCGATGAAGCGGATCGTATGCTCGATATGGGATTTATCAAAGATATCCGCCGTGTAATCTCGATATTGCCACAAAAACGACAAAACCTCCTCTTTTCTGCAACCTATAGCGATGAGATTAAAACATTATGCGAATCGATTTTGCGTAATCCTGCCGTCGTCGAAGTAGCGCGTCGCAATACGTCGAGTGAACTGGTAACGCAACGGGTCATTTTGGTCGATTGTGCCCGTAAAAGTGCTCTGTTCGGTCATTTGGTCAAAGAGAACAAATGGGAGCAAGTATTGGTCTTTACACGTACCAAACATCAAGCCAATAAGCTCTCCGATTATCTCCAAAAAATCGGTGTCTCTGCTGCCGCAATCCATGGAAATAAAAGCCAAGCTGCCCGTACCAAAGCGTTGTCGGATTTCAAATCAGGGGCGGTTAAAATCCTCGTGGCGACCGATATTGCAGCTCGTGGACTCGATATCGATCAGCTCCCTCATGTCGTTAATCTCGAACTCCCTAATATCCCTGAAGATTATGTCCACCGAATAGGGCGTACCGGGCGTGCGGGTAATGAGGGGGAAGCAATTTCTCTCGTGTGTGTCGATGAATATGATTATCTCAAAGGGATTGAGAAATTAATCAACCGTAAACTGGATCGTGATATTATTGCAGGGTTTGAGCCTGATCCATCTATCCCTGCTATGCCGATTCTTCAAGGACGTGGCGGCGGTGGAAATAGCCGTGGAAACAGCCCTCGTCCTAGTGGTGGAGGAGGATCATCAAAGCCTCAAGGACAAAAACGTGAGGGGTCAACAAAGCGAAATGAATCCCACTCTCGTGAGGGGAAAAACAACAATCAGCGACGAGAAGATCGAGGTCGCAATAGATAAATAGTAGGGAGTGTAATGGTTGAATCTGTTTTAAAAAAATTGGGACAAACCGATAATTGTGTTTTGGATGATGTATTTGTCCAAGCGGTAAGTGAAGTGCTCACTTCGCTAGAACTGACGATACGAAGCGACTCTCGTTATGAACAATTTGCGATTATAGAACGACTCGTTACCCCTGATCGAATTATTCAGTTTAAAGTGCAATGGCTTGATGATCATAACAATGTTCATGTCAATAATGGCTATCGTGTGCAGTTTAATAACTCTCTTGGACCCTATAAAGGGGGATTGCGTTTTCACCCCAGCGTAACAGTAGATGTACTCAAATTTTTAGCGTTTGAACAGATTTTCAAAAATTCACTCACAGGTCTTCCTATCGGTGGAGCTAAGGGGGGATCTGATTTTGATCCCAAAGGGAAGAGCGATTTTGAGATTATGAAATTTTGTCACGCATTTATGCGTGAACTTCACCCCTATATTGGTGCTCGTATCGATGTCCCTGCGGGGGATATTGGGGTAGGTAGCCGTGAAATCGGTTATCTCTTTGGTGAGTATAAACATATCACCCGTAACTATGACGGTGTTCTTAGCGGCAAACCTTATGCATTTGGCGGTTCGCTCATGCGTCCTCAAGCGACGGGATACGGTGTTGTCTATTTCGCCCGTGAGATGCTAAAAGAGGAGCTTCAAGAGTCATTAGAAGAGAAAGTCTGTACCGTAAGCGGTGCGGGAAATGTTGCCATCCATACGATAGAGAAGCTTCAGCAATTAGGGGCGATTGTGGTGACGTGCAGTGACAGTGATGGAACGATTTATGACCCAAAAGGGATTGATTTAGCACTTTTGCGTCATCTTAAAGATGAGGGGAGACGCCTCTCGTTAGTAGAGTATATTAATACCCATCCTCATGCACTCTATACTCCCAAAACAGAGTATCCCGATGGTGGACATACGGTTTGGCATATCCCCTGTTTTGCCGCTTTCCCGTGTGCAACCCAAAACGAGTTAACCCTTATCGATGCTCAAAAATTGGTTGAAAACGGATGCGTTGCGGTGGTAGAGGGGGCAAATATGCCGACACTCCCCGATGCAATAGAGCTGTTTTTGCGCGAAGGGGTCCTTTTTTCACCGGGAAAAGCCTCCAATGCCGGAGGGGTTGCGGTAAGTGAGTTTGAGATGAGCCAAAATGCTTCGATGGAGAAATGGGAGTTTGAAAAAGTAGATCGTAAACTCGATGAGCTGATGCGTCAAATCTACAAACGTGTTTCACTTACGGCAAAAGAGTACGGTGTTGAGCGAAACTTTGTCGATGGGGCAAATATCGCCGCATTTAAACGCCTCTCAGAGGCGATGATTTTGGAAGGAGTATAGGTGTGTTAACGATGAGTTAACATTTCTTTACCTTCAACGCACTACAATTGCATTATATTTTTCACATAGGTACCCCATGAACAAACTACACTCACTTTTGAGCTCCATGAAAACGATGGCAGCTCTTATGCTAATCTTTGCTGTATCGATCGGATACGCTACCTTTATAGAAAACGATTATGGTACGATGAGTGCCAAAGCCGATATCTACAATGCCCGTTGGTTTGAGATATTGATGGCTCTTTTGGCGATTAATCTTGTATTAAACATCGTCAAATTTAATATGGCACGTAAAGGAAAATGGCTTGTATTTTTATTTCACGTTGCTTTTTTAGTTATTTTAGTCGGTGCCGCGGTAACTCGCTACATGGGATATGAGGGGGTCATGCACATTCGCGAGGGTGAAAGCAGTGATTTTATTATGAGCGCTGAGCCGTATGTGAGCTTTGAGGTTGAAAAAGGGGGAAAAACGGCAACATTTAAAGAACCTCTTTTCCTCTCAAAACGCTCATCTAACCATTTTAATCGAACATTAGCATTTGAGAATGAAAAAATCGATGTCAAGCTGGATAACTATATGGGGGATGCCAGTTTTGAACCAGTAGCTGATCCCAAAGGTTCTCCGATATTAAAAATGATGATTACCACAAGTGGCGGTGGAGAACCGGTGATTCTCAAAGAGGGGGATTCATTTGAGGCAAATGATGTGGTTATCGATTTTGGTTCACACAAAAAATTTGATAAACCGGTGGTTTCACTCAGTGTTGTAGAGGGCAAAGTGGTGATGAACCATACCATCGATTTTAACACGTTGAGTATGGATACTCAGCAAACGGGTGTAGCGCACGCTGGGTCAACCGAGCTCGCGACCAGAACACTTTTCCAAACCTCACAAAGTGGATTCGTATTGCGTGAATTTGTCCCTAAAGGGGTGATGAAGCTGGTCTCTGCCCCTACCAAAGGGGCAAAAGGGCCTATGATGAAGATGGCGGGCGGAAAAGATGCCCTTACCCTTAATCTCTCAAATGGTGAACAAAAAGAGTCTGTTACCGTTATGGGTAGTACAGGAGAAGCGGGAGAAGCAAAAGCTGTCCGTTTGGGCGATACACTTATTAAAGTATCCTACGGCTCTATCGAGCGAAAGTTACCGTTTAGCATTTCTTTGAATGATTTTCAATTAGAGCGTTATCCGGGTTCTATGTCACCGGCATCGTATGCAAGTAAAGTGACTCTTATCGATCAAAGTGCAGGAGTTAATATGCCGTTTCGTATCTATATGAACCATATTTTAGATTACAAAGGATTCCGTTTTTTCCAATCCTCTTATGACCAAGATGAGATGGGAACGGTGTTATCGGTTAACAATGATCCGGGGACGATTATCACCTACATCGGTTATATCCTTTTATCCATCGGTATGTTCGGGGTGTTGATTGTTAAAAACGGTCGTTTTAACGGCTTGAGTGAAAAACTCAAAAAACTTGATGCTCAAAAAGCAGTTGCATCATTAGCACTTGCCGTATTGATGGTAAGCGGAGTAAATCTACATGCTGCCGATGATGAGAACCCTGTCATCAAAATGGCAAAAAGTTTTGATGCAGCTCATGCAGAGAAATTCGGTCATTTGGTAATCCAAGATACCAGTGGGCGGATGAAGCCGATGGATACCCTCTCTAATGAGATTGTAGCAAAGCTGAGTCGTAGTAATGAAATATTAGGACTTACACCTAATCAGGTAATTTTAGGGATGATGCTTCGTCCTGATGCATGGCGTGAGATTGCGATGATCCGTACCGGCGACAAAGAGGTTAATAAACTTCTTGGACTTTCACCAGAGACCAAAACAGCGGCTTTTTCACAGTTTTTCCAAGCACCCGATGAGATGACTGGATATAAGCTTGCTCAGTTGGTTGATGAAGCGACTCGAAAAGCTCCGGGAAAACGGGATAAATTTGATAAAACACTGTTACAAGTAGATGAACGTGTCAATGTAGCCTATATGGTTTATACAGGTACATTAATGCGTATGTGGCCACGCCCGAATGATGTGAATCATAAATGGGATGCAACGATTGAAGCGTTACAAACACTTCCTCCAAAAGAGTCAGAAATGGTTCGTATGATGGCAGTGAGCTATTTTGGTTCCGTAGATGCAGCGCTTAAAAGTGGAAATTGGAGTGAAGCGGATAAAGCGCTCGGTTTGATTGAAAAATATCAGCGTTTTGCAGGAGCAAGTGTCTATCCAAGCGAAAGTAAACTGAATATTGAGATTTTTTACAATAAAACTAATATTTTTGAGCAATTATGGCCGCTCTATTTTCTGATAGGGTTTATCTTGCTTGTATTGTCGTTTGTCAAAATTTTAAAACCTGATTTTAAATTAGCATTTTACAGCAATGCGACATTAGGACTTTTGATCCTCTTTTTTATTGCGCATACCGCAGGTTTGGCAATGCGTTGGTACATCTCAGGACACGCACCGTGGTCAAATGGTTATGAGTCGATGATCTACATCGGATGGGCGACTGTATTGGCTGGTTTTATCTTCTCTCGTAAATCGGCGATTACCCTCGCCGCGACGGGGATTATGACGGGGCTTATCCTTTTTGTTGCTCATCTTAATTGGATGGATCCGCAAGTGACCAATCTCGTTCCGGTTCTTCAATCGTACTGGCTTAGTATCCACGTCTCGATGATTACGGCGAGTTACGGCTTCTTGGGACTTGGTGCATTGCTTGGGATGATTACACTCATCCTCTTTATTATGAAAAACAGTGCTAATGAAGGGCGTTTAAACCTCGCGATCAAAGAGCTTAATGCGATCAATGAGATGAGTCTCCTTATCGGTTTGGTTCTTCTCACTGTCGGGAATTTCTTGGGCGGTGTTTGGGCAAATGAGAGTTGGGGACGTTACTGGGGATGGGATCCAAAAGAGACATGGGCTTTGGTAACGATCCTCGTCTATGCCGTCGTAGTTCATTTGCGGATGATCAAAGGGGCATACAGCGATTACATCTTTAGTGTCGTATCGCTTTTAGCATTTACGGCAGTTCTTATGACCTATTTCGGAGTAAACTATTATCTCGCAGGTATGCACTCGTATGCGAAAGGTGATCCTGTACCTGTACCTGATTTTGTACCGTGGAGTTACGCTGTCGTCGCTATTGTCATCGCGATGGCATATCCGAAACGCTCTACCAATTAATGCAGTAACTGATGTTAAGCACTTTATATCTTAAGTATATCTTCTAGGTTGTATTTGAGTTTCGTCATTCCCGCGAAGGCGGGAATCCAGCTAGACTCCCGCCTTCGCGGGAGTGACAGTTACTACTTTTTATTTAATTGCGCTCGCAAACTATCTAAACTTTTGGTTGTCTCATCATCGAGCGGGACAACCGATATACTCACACTAATCCCCACCTCTTTTAGCCAATCAACATAGAGATTATCGATAATCGGTTTTTGTTCGTCTTTTCGAAAGAGGATAAAATCATCCCCTTGAAAACGGATAATCGGTAAGTGTGGATAGTGCTCTTGTAGCATCTGCGCGTAATGTTTGAGGAGATCATCCCCTTTATCCCAACCGTATGCTTTGTTAAATTGGCTGATATTACCCAAATTAATGAGCCATAATTGTTTGTATTTTGAAAAATCTGGCTCTAAAAAAAGAAAATTGAGGTAGGTAGAGGTGTAGACACCGGTGAGTTGATCTTTGTAAAAATAAGAAAATCGCTCCATCTCCATAGCCGTGGTAGGGCGTTGAGAATGATGAACTTCAAGTGAAACACTGGCTAGTGCAGTTAATGCAGCTTTGAGGACATCATAACGAAATTGCGTTTTGCAACTGAAGTT